>CAZVAV010000212.1:0-4481 GCA_964625135.1 uncultured Oscillospiraceae bacterium
CCGTCATTTCGGCATCGGATCAAGAGGAGCCGATCGTCGCGTACTATTGGGAGCCCACTTGGATGATGGGTCTCTATGATTTTGTTCTGCTGGAGGACGCCCCCTACGATTCGCAGGGCTATTTAGAGGGAAAAACCGCCTGCCCCTCGGTTAAGGTAACCGTTTGCGCGAGCAACGCCTTTGCTGAGAGCAATCCCGCCTTCTGCACGTTTCTTTCAAACTATCACACCTCCTCGGCGCTGACCAGCGAAGGGCTGGCCTATATGCAGCAAAACACCAATGCCACCTATTCGGACGCCGCCCGGTGGTTTTTAACCGAGGCGCATCCCGAGCTGGTTGACCAGTTCCTGAACCCGGAGCAGGCCGCGCGGCTGCGCGAGGCGCTCTCCCCCGAGGCTGCGGCTTCACAGGAAAAAGGGGGATGGGCCGCTTGGTTTGAATTTCCGTTCGTGATGAAACCCGACCTCAACGCCATCGACGCCTCGGTTCGCGGCTTTGCGCTCTGGGCACAGCCGGTACTTCAGGCGATCAGCGGCAGCTTGACCGGTCTGGTCAACACGCTTGGCTGGCTGCTCGCGCATATTCCCTGGTTCGTACTGATCGGGTTGGTCTTTTGGACCGGCATGAAGGCTCGCAAAAGCATCCGCAGCGGGCTTCTCTACGCGGCGCTGATCTCTCTGATCGGGGTGGTCGGCTATTGGAACGCGATGATCACCACCCTTGCGATTGTCATCGCCGGCGTTCTGATCTCCCTTTTGATCGGACTGCCGGTCGGCATCCTGCTCTCGTCCTCCCGCCGAGCCAACCAGCTCGCACGACCCATTCTGGATACCATGCAAACGATGCCGGTCTTTGTCTACCTGATTCCCGCGCTGCTCTTCTTCGGGCTCGGCTCGCCGTCGGCGGTGATCGCCACCGTCATTTATGCGGTGGTACCGGTCATCCGGCTGACCAGCCTTGGCATTCGTCAGGTCGATCACGAGGTGGTGGAAGCCGCCTCCTCCTTCGGCTCGACACGATGGCAGGCACTCTTCAAGGTTCAGATTCCGCAGGCGCTGCCCACCATCATGACCGGCGTCAATCAGACGCTGATGATGGCGATGGCGATGGTTGTCACCTGCTCGATGATCGGTGCGCAGGGGCTCGGGATTGAAGTTCTCAACGCGGTCAACCGAATCGAGATGGGACGCGGCGTCATCTCCGGCGCCTCGGTGGTCATCCTCGCGGTGATCCTTGACCGACTCACGCAGGGCTGGTTTGGAAAGGGGGATAAGTAAGATGGCTGAAACCTTGATTCAGGTCAAAAATCTTTCTAAGCTCTATGGGCTCAACCGCTCCGAAGCGGCAGCCATGATGCGGGCAGGCTCGGATAAGGCCACCGTTGCCCAGAAAACCGGCGTCACCGCAGCACTGTGGGACATCAATCTGGAAATTACCCGTGGGGAAATCTACGTCCTGATCGGGCTGTCCGGCTCGGGAAAGTCGACGCTGCTGCGCTGCTTCAACCGGCTCAACCGGCCGACCTCCGGCGAGGTGCTGTTTGAGGAAAAATCACTCGGCGAGATGAACAAGCAGGAGCTGCTGGAATTTCGACGCAACAAAATTTCGATGGTCTTTCAGTCCTTTGGGCTGATGAGCCACCGGGATGTGCTCGGCAATGTCGCCTACGGTCTCGAGGTCAAGGGGGTTTCCCGTTCCCAGCGGGAAGAAAAGGCGATGCAGATGATCGAGATGGTGGGTCTTTCTGGCTGGGAGCATAAGTCCTGCGGACAGCTCTCGGGCGGGATGCGCCAGCGCGTCGGCATCGCACGGGCGCTGGCCAACGACGCTGAGGTGCTGCTGATGGATGAACCCTTTTCGGCGCTCGATCCGCTGGTTCGCCGGGAGATGCAGTTTGAGCTTTTGTCCTTGCAGCGCAAGCTCAAAAAGACGGTCATCTTTGTGACCCACGATATCGACGAAGCGTTCAAGCTCGGGGACACCGTCTCGATCATGCGGGACGGTCGGGTGATCCAGACCGGCACCCCCGAGGAGATGAGCACCAACCCCGCCAACGATTATGTCCGGGAGTTCATCGGCTCGGCCGATAAGAGCAAGGTGCTCACCGTCAAAAACATCATGATGACCCCGTCCTGTATCATGATGCTCCACGACGGCATCGACCATGCGCTGCGCGAAATGCGATCCAACGCACTCTCCAGCATCTATGTCGTGGATGACGAGATGCATTTTGAGGGCATTCTCACCGTCGCGCAGGCGATCCACGCCCGGCGCGAAAACCTCAAGCCCGGCGATGTGCTCGAGCGCAACATCCAAACCACCCACGACGACGTACTGGTTGCCGACATTATGCCGGTCGCCGCCGAAACTCCCTTCCCAATCGCGGTGGTCGACGGCGAGAATCGCCTTCAGGGAATCGTCACCAAATCCGGGGTTCTCACGGCACTGATGTAGCCGTCTCGATCATCCGGGGGCCCGCGTTTCATCAGGTACGAAGCTATATTGAAAGGCGGCACAGCCGCAGCTACGCCGCCTTTCCCGTCGATTCAGGAGGATTTCTATGTATCAAATTTCAAATCTCACCAGCAACGACGACGTCAAAACCTTAGCCACCTTGGGTGCCTTCACCGTAATTGAATATCAGCGGGATTTGAGCGTCATGCCCGGCGACGCCATGAGCGCCTATTTTTGCAACGCAATGAATGTGCGCAAACGTCAGGTCATCTGCGATCTCAAGCAGGCCAGCATCACGCTGCAGGCAGGCGCTATGCAATGGACCGTCGGAGAAGTGAACGCAACCACCGGCATTAAGGGGGTCGGCGACCTGTTCGGTAAGGCCATGCGCGGAAAGGTGACCGGCGAATCAGCGATCAAGCCGGAATATACCGGCAGCGGTACATTGGTTCTGGAGCCGACTTACAAACATATTCTTTTGCTCAACCTTGATGACTGGAACGGCTCCATCGTATTGGATGACGGGCTATTCCTTGCCTGTGACGCAAAGCTCAAGCACAAATCGGTGATGCGATCCAATTTCTCGTCCGCCGTTGCAGGCGGGGAGGGGCTCTTTAATCTGGGGGTAACAGGAAGTGGCGTGCTCTGCCTAGAATCCCCCTGCCCGCAAGAGGAACTTGTAGAAATCGAGCTGCAAAATGACGTTCTCAAGGTTGACGGCAATTTTGCAATTGCTTGGAGCAGCACCCTCGACTTTACGGTCGAGCGCTCGGGAAAATCCCTCATCGGCTCCGCCGCCTCCGGCGAAGGCCTTGTGAATGTATACCGGGGAACCGGTAAGGTCTGGCTTGCACCCGTTACCAAGGGGTTTGCCTAAAGTCGATGCGTACCGATTCATGAGAAACACCCGCTCGCAAATCGAACATCGCAAAGGGAGACGGATCGCTTGTGAACTGCCCCCAAAAAGTTAGACAAATATTTAGATTAAGCAGCCGAGAGGGCTTGTTGTCTGTGAATCGCAGGCGGCAAGCCCTTTCGCTTTGCCTTGCTGCGGCGGTTGTTGTAGTAATCAAGATAGCCAATCAGCTCGGCTTTGAAGTGCTCCATTGACTCGAACTCCTGCAAGTACAACAACTCGCTCTTGAGCAGCTCAAAAAAATTCTCAATCATCGCGTTGTCCAGACAATTCCCTTTACGGCTCAGGCTTTGCCGGATGCCCTTTGCTTTCAACATTCTCTGGTACTGTTTATGCTGGTATTGCCAGCCCTGGTCAGAATGTAGAATGAGTTTTGTCCCGTCTGGTAGGGGTCTTTCATCTCCCGCAAGCGAATGCGGGTACCGGGTGGGTACTGCTCTCGCAAAAATTCTACCCATTTGGGATGCTGCTTCATACGCTACCTCCATAGCAAAAGTCATTACCGCGTTTCATGGCGGCAATGCCTTTTGTTTTTTTCATAATAGATTGATGATTTCAAGGTTTTGTCTTTCTGCCATGCGGACGGTCTACGCCGTTCCGCTGACAGCCTGTCGGTTCCAGCAGCAGATGACTCGGTTGCTGTGATCGACCATGTACTGATTGCGCTGGGCATAGCCCAATTGTTTGTCCAAGAATGGACTGCATCTCTTGATTGTAGCCGTGATAGAGCAGATATCATAGTAACAAGCCGGTGAACGATTGCGTTTGTATTGTACAGTCATTTTTAATTCTTTCCGCAAACAAAAAAGAGCGATCAAATCGAGGAAGTGTTCCTCAAATTCGACCGCTCTCTGCGTTCACATATTTATTGTAATTTATGCTTTTAGGGACCGCAGGTCACAAAAGATATCTGAAATGTTGGGTGCCTCAAAAGATCGAAAGAAGGTGTGATAGTGTTATGCTTCATAAAAGAACTTAAATTCGCTTTTTTCTTCGTCCCATACGAAGATCATATCAATTTCATTTTTATAATCGATCCTTCCATTGGCCATGTTCAGAACACGGACGGCAAATCTGTTACGGAACCTTTGATTTTCTTTTTCGTAGACAT
>CAZVAV010000213.1:0-4478 GCA_964625135.1 uncultured Oscillospiraceae bacterium
CATAAATTTTTTGGAAGCAGTGCAGGAAAATCCGACCTTTCCAACACCTTATCCTTGAAGCCCCCATTGAGGCTCAGACAGAACAGAAGGGATGAATTTGAATGAAACGGATTGTTGTTTTGCTTGCGGCGGTCTCGCTTGTGATGGCGCTGGCCGTCACCGCGGCGGCTGAATATGTTGCCTGCCTCGACGGTCAGGAGCACAGCATGAGCGATTGGAAAAAAATCGCGGAAAATGAGGACGGCTCGGTTGTATACGAGCGGGTCTGCCAAACATGCGATTACCATCAGAAGGGCTTCGGCGGGGAGGACGCCGCAAACGGCGTCGCCACCACCCGCTCGGTTCCTGAAGCTCTCGCGGTCACCACCTCGCTTGAGGTCGACTTAGGTAGCGCCCCCGCGGCCAATCCCTCGACAGGCGCCCGCGCCTGATCTTGTTTCCCCTCCATTTTTCATTTCATAACAGCGTTGCCGGACAGATGCGTTTCTTCGCTCTGCCCGGCAATTCTGTTTTTCGGTTTGTTCCCCTTTTCCTCGCGCGTCAAACGCGGTATGATAAAAACAAACGCTTTTTCTAAAAGGAGGATGTCATGAAAAAGGCCAAACGCTTGACTCTGTTCGCCCTGTTTACCGTCGCCGCCCTGTTGATTGCGGCAGGCGGGTTCCTCTTTTCCCGCTTGAGCCCAACCCAGCGGATTCTGCGTGCGATCGACGCCACCGCCGTGCAGGAGACACAACGGATCAAGGCGCTGCGCGGCGATTACCCGGTTCTCGCCCGGCTGGGGTCTCTGGCCTTTGACAGCGGCGAAACGGTGTGCCGGATCTCCTTTTCCGAGATTCAAAACGTCCCGTTCGCCCCGCTGATCGGCGCGATGCTCAAAGAAACAGGCGGAGCGCTCACCATTTTATCCAACGGGGATGCCCGCCAGACCGACGCCTCGCTGCGGATGACCCTTCCGGGCGCGACAGAGCTGCGCGCCGGGCTTTATTCCGCCCCGGGAATGCTCTGTCTGTCGCTGCCCGACTTCACCGATACGGTCGTGTCCGCCACGCCGGAGCAATTCGGCGCACAGCTGCAAAGCGAGGCGGTGGGCTCCTCCCTGCCCATGGGCGAGCTCGGTGCGCTGCTGGCTCTGCAATTTGCCCGTCCCGACAGCGAGGCGCTGGCGCGGCTTCGGCAGCCGCTGCAAAAAATCGGCGCCCAGCTGCTGGCAAAGGCCAAGTTTTCCGAACCGCAGGCCGGTCTGACCCGAATCGAAATCGGCGGAGCGGACGGGCCAATCCTAGCGCTGGGCGCGCTGCTGGAGCAGGAGGGAGTGCTTTCCGGCGACGCGGCCGCAGCCCTTCGCGGCTTCTGCGAAGCAGCCGACTCGATCACCCTCTTCGCGGAGCTTGCGATCCCCGGCGAGACGGTCACCTCGGCGCGTGTCACCGCGACCGCATGGAAGCAGGGGGGCGAAGCCGCCAAGCTCGAGCTGATCTACGATAACGACGGCATCGGCGGCCAGTCTCTTTCCCTCGCCCTTTGGGACGAGGCGGGAAAAGCCTCGCGGATTTCGCTGGACACCTCGGCCACCGACGGGGACGCGACCGGTCGGCTCCTCTATTCCTTCTCGATGGAGCAGAGCGACGGGAGCACCGGCAGCCTCTCGTTTTCGGCCACCGCTGATCGGGCGGACGGGTTGGCTTGCTCGGCCTACCTTTCCGCCAACGGCAGAGGGGTTAATCTGGACGCGACCGGGGCGAGCCTTGTTGCGGAAGGTGAAACGCTTCGGCTCGAGGCTCCCTCGCTGCGGCTGCGGGCGGACGCGCTGCAAAAGGCCGAGCTGGTCTACCAGGCCGAGCTGACCCGGCGTCCCTTCGCCGATCAGCTTTCCGCTCCCGAGGCAACCCCGCTCGATTCGATGAACGAGCAGGAGCGGCAGGCGCTCTTTTCGGCATACCGAAGCGGCCTCAAGCAGACCTTCGGCAAAATGCTCGGCGGACTGTTGTTTTAGCCCGAATGCCGGCTCTCCCACTCCTGAAAAGCGCTCATCACGCCTCCGGCGGGTCATTCCCGTCGTTCCCCAAGGGTTCTCCGGTCACCGGGGGCTGCTCGACCAAATCGAGCGGAAGCTGAAAATCATCCTCGGGCAGAATCGGCTCCTCGCAGATTTTCTCCGCGTCAGCCTGCTCCCCGGCGCTGCGGCGCACCTCCCGCTCGGCCTTGGCACGCTGATATCTGCGGCCAACGTAGAGCAGCAGCACGCAAAGCAGAAACACCGCGCCGGCAACGCCGCCAACGTAATAGAGATTCACCGGCCCGACCAGATGATAGCCGGTGTTGCCGGGGTCGCTCTCGGCGACAAGCACCGCGAGCACCGTGCGCCCGCTCCCGTAAATCGGCAGGCAGCTGACCGCAACCTTGCGCCCGTCCTCCCGAAGAATCAGGTCGTTGGCGTAGGCGCCGACCGATTTTCCGGTATAGATTTTGTCAATCATCGATTTGACCGGCTTATAGACCGAAACGGGGAACTCGTTGCCGTTCTCCAGATAGTGCGGCGCCTTGTTCTGGTCGCGGTAGAGGAGATAGAGCCGCTCGTAGCCCTGCTGAATCGTAACCTGCGAAAGCAGCGCGGCCACGGTCTGGTAGCCGCTGTCATCCGCGCGGGGCTTTTGGGCAACGCGGGCAATCTCCCTGCCGGAATAGTAGGCGACGGCGGTCGAAAAGGGGGTCATTTCGGCGAGCGTCCGCTCCCCCACCGCGCTCAGTGCGCTATTCTTGCGAAAAAGCGGCAGCGAAAGGCTGCTGATCATGATCAGTGCCGCGATCATGGCGATGAGCCGCAGCATCGCGCCGATCTTTTTGGTTTTTGTATCGGTCATTTCCTTCATGGCCTGCTCGCTCCTTTTTCAAACCGGGATGAGGGCTTTGTCGCCGTACCGATTTTTTCTAACAAAATTATACCATAAATCTGCCATTCTGTCCCGTTGCCGAAAAGATTTTGTCTTTCTTTTCCCGCAGGATTGTGCGATAATAGGGCGGCAAACAGATCAGCCTGATCCCTTCAAATCGGAAACGGATCAGATTTCAAATATTTTTCCGAGGATGTGTTGTTTTGAACGCGGAAGTTTTAAATCCCTCCCAGTACGACGAGCTTGACCGCTTTGTCGCCTCCCATCCCCAAAGCAGCTTTACCCAGTGCAGCGCGTGGCGGCAGGTGAAGTCGAACTGGGGCTTCGCGGCGGTGGTCTGCCGCAACCCGGCGGGTGAAATTGTGGGCTCGGTTTCGGTGCTGATCCAAAAGATCCCGCTGATCGGCACCTGCTTTCTCTATGCGCCGCGCGGCCCGGTCTGCGACCTGCACGACCGCGAGGTGCTGCGAAGCCTGAAATCGGGGATCGATGTGCTTGCCAAAGCCCATCATGCCCACGCCTTTAAGATGGACCCCGATGTTTTGGCCTCGGACGAGGAGTTTCTGGCCATTGCAAAGGAGCTGGGCTTTACACGCTTTTTTGGCCCCGACGGATTTGAAACGATTCAGGCGCGGTTCAATTATCGGCTCTATCTCGACGGCAGAAGCGAGGACGAGCTTTTGATGAACCTCACCCAGCAGACGCGGCGCAACCTGCGCATCGCGCAGCGCGACGGGGTAGAGGTGCGCCCGGTCTCGACCGAGTATCTCGACGAGTTTATGCGGCTGATGTCGCTGACCGGCGAGCGGGACGGCTTTGCCACCCGACCAAAGGCTTATTTTGAACGGTTCCTCGCGGCGCTGGGGGAGCATGCCCGGCTCTATCTCGGCTTTTACGAGGGACGGGCGATTTCGGGGGCGATCACCACCAACCTCGGCGGCAAGGCCTGTTATGTCTATGGCGCGTCGGATAACGAGTGCCGAAACCACATGCCAAACTACCTGATGCAGTGGGAGATGATCCGCTGGGCACAGCAAACCGGCTGCGCCGTCTATGATTTTCAGGGCGTTTCGGGCAATCTCAGCCCCGAGGACAACCATATGTACGGACTTTACCGCTTTAAGAAGGGCTTTAACGGCCAGCTTGATGAGCTTGCCGGAGAGTTCGATTTCATCTACCGCCCGCTGCGCGCCAACCTGGTCGATCATGCGATTGCGCTCAACGACCGGCTGCGCCATCTGCGAAGCGGCCGATAAAGCCGCGAAAAATTTGTGGCGATTTTTTGCACGATGTGGTACAATAACCGCAAAGGGATCGGGGCTCCGCATGGGGGCCGTCTTCCCGCAAACATCTTGGAGGTGGCATTATGAAGCTGATTTTTGCGATTGTATCGAACGACGACGCTTCCCGGGTACAAGGCGCGCTGACCGGAGCACATTATCAGGTGACCCGTCTGGCGACGACCGGCGGCTTTCTGCTGGCCGGAAACACCACCTTTCTCTGCGGCACCGACGATGATAAGGTAGACGAGGCGATTGAGATCATCGGCAGGCACTCGAAAAAGCGCAAGCAGCTGGTTCCCTC
>CAZVAV010000214.1:0-4456 GCA_964625135.1 uncultured Oscillospiraceae bacterium
GGGGCATATGTTTATCACCGATATCAAAAATGCCGAGCTCAATGATTTCCTCGAAGCAAAAAAGAACCAATCACTCTGATCTGGGGACTCAAATAGCCGAAGGCCCGGGCAGCTGCTGCCCGGGCCTTCGGCTATTTGTTATTTAATTTCCTGCTCCAGATTGTCAAACTCGGGCGTACTAAAAAATTCTCCAAGCGTGATTCCTAAGCCATCGCAGAGCATTTTGATTGTCAGTATTTTTGGATTCTGGCTCTTGCCGTACAGGATATTCTTTACCGAGGATGGCGGTAAAGCTGATAGTGTTGCAAGGCTATTGATCGTCAGTTGACGTTCGTTGCATAATCGAAGAATACGAGTTTTAATTGCTTGTACTGTATCCAATGCACACCCCCCTTTCAACCATCAGCATAAAACAAAACGCTTGCCAAGATAGGCTATGCGTGATACTATTGGGCTATGTATAGCCTAATAAAATGAAGAGGTGATTGAAATGGAGCAAAGTAAAACCGTTAGACTAATCGACGAGTTAGGACGTGTCGTTTTACCCGTTGAGGTACGGCAAGCGATGGATTGGGGAGACAAAACACCTGTAGAAATTTGCCTCAATGCAGCAAACCATGAGGTGGTAATCAAAAGGCATAAGTTCACTTGTATCTACTGTGGAGCAACCGAGAATTTGAAACAGCATCGGACAAAATATATCTGTCCAAACTGTCAGAGAGAAATCGCGTCCTTATAGCAAAGAAGGAACCTTCTACAAACCGGAAGGTTCCTTCTTTGCTGATGAGATGTGGGCGGACAATGAACCGGGTATGCCTGCTTCGCACCAAAATCTTCATTGGGAGCTGTGCCCCGCGTGCTTGAAAAACGACGGGGGCATGTGCTATGATAGGAAAGCGAACAAGAGCCTTGGCTTTGAGCCCGGGTCAGATAGAGAATCAGCCGGACGGCACCGTAGGATGTGTACCGGCGGGGAGGAGCGGAGGAAATACCATTGAAGAATCCGGTCAAACGAATCACGGCGCTGCTGCTCTGCGCGGCGCTTTTTTTGCTGGGCGGCTGTCAGAAAAAGGAGGAGATCAAGTCCCTCGTCTATGATCTCTCGGGGCAGCCCCGCACCATCGACCCACAGTTTGCCACGAGTGAAAGCGCGGCCACCGTGATTGCCAACACCTATGAGGGGCTCACCCGGCTCTCGGATGCAGGGGAGCCGCAGGGAGCCTGTGCCGAGGGCTGGAAGGTTTCGCCCGACGGGCTGACCTACACCTTTACGCTGCGGGAGGGTCTTTTGTGGGAAAACGGAGATCCGCTGACCGCACAGGATTTTGCCTTTGCGCTGCGGCGGCTCTTTGGCGAAACCCCTTCTCCCGCGGCAGCGGATTTTTCAGCGATCGTCAACGCGCCGCAGATTCTTGCGGGGGAGCTGCCCGCGTCGGCGCTCGGCGTTAGTGCGCCGGACAGCAGAACCCTTGTCATCACCCTGTCGGCGCCGCACAGCGCGCTGCCCGCGCTGCTGGCGCGTCCGTCGGCCATGCCCTGTCAGGAACGGTTTTTTCTTGAGCAAAAGGGGCGCTATGGCCTGTCCGCCGAGCAGACGCTGGGCAACGGCCCCTTTGCGGTTGACAGCTGGACCGACCGGGCGGTAACGCTGGTCAAAAATCAATCCTATCACCATTCGATTGCGCTTGATCGGGTGGTGCTCTATCTCGATCGGGGCGACCCGGTGCGACTTTTCCTCGACGGACGCAGCGACGGGGTGCTGGTGGCGTTTCGGCGGCTTTCCGAGCTGGGAGATTACACCGGTGCGCTCAACTATGACCAGAGCTGGGTGCTACTCTTTGATCGCTCGCAGGGAAGCTGCGCCGATGAGGCGGTGCGTCAGGCGTTTATTTCGGCGCTCGACCTCGAGGGCTTGTCGGTGTTTTTTCCACAGGGGACGCTTCCCAGCGAAGGAATTATTCCGCGCGACGCGACGCTGTCGGAGCGTTCCTACCGGGAGCTGGCCGGATCTGTGCGCCGCGCCGTACCGGCGGATTCCCCCCGCGCACTGTTGCAGGACGCGCTCGCCCGGCTTGAATTAGAGGATGTCGGCAGGCTGACCCTTCTGGTAAGTGATTTTGAGCCCGGCCCGTCGATCGGCGGGCAGCTGCAAAAAAGCTGGCAGGAGAGCCTGTCCGCTTTTGTCAATATGGAGCAGCTCCCCTATGAGGAGCTGCTTGCGCGGGTGCAAAGCGGGCGTTTTTCCATCGCGGTCGCACCGCTGACCGCGCAGGGCAGCGGCACGGTGGATTTTCTTTCCCGCTTTGCCGTGCGGGAGCAGGCGGACGGCGACGGGACTTTGCAGGCCGACGAACCAACGGTCGCCGTGCTTCTGGAGCGCGCACGCAGCCGAACCGACCCGAAGGTGGCCGCCGCCGACCTGCTGGCCGCCGAGCAGCGGCTGATCGATGACTTTATCGTGACCCCGCTTTTTGACGCGCCGTCGAGCTTTGTTTTGAAGGATGGAGTCGAGGGGGTGCGTTACAACGCCGTTTCACACACCGTTTATTTCGCGGATGCAGTGATCCGTTAATTTCGGTCGGGGCTGCTACAGCATGGGATGCTCCTTCTCCCAGCGGTCGATATACTCTTCCAGAATCTGTTCGGCTTCCCGGTTGGCCGAGCGCTTGTTAAAGCGCGCCAGTCGTTTGAGCCGTTCCAGCAATTCCTTTGGGATTCGCAGCGAGAAGGGGATGGTGGATTGCATCTGCGTCACCTCCTTGCAGATGAAGATGGGCGGGCGCCTTGCGTCATACGAGGCGCGAACCGCCGTCACTATCATCATACGCAGAAGCCGCGCCGCGCGTCCTATCCTGAGGCAAGATCAAAAAAGGCCCGCGAAAAGGCAAAGACAAGCCTTTTCACGGGTCGATTCGGTAAAATGAACGCAGTTTAGGGGTTCGGCCAATTAGATCGATTTGCCGGGCCGCCTTTTTGTTTGGGCATTTGTTTTACGCCTTGACCGAATAGCCCGCGGCACGCACCGCAGCCTCTGCCAGTACCGTGGTGGGGTCGATGCAGCGTCCGGGCAATTGGTACTGGGAAAACGCGATGGGAAGCTCGGTACAGCCTAAAATCAGGATTTCCGCCCCCTGCTTCTCAAGCTCTTCCAACACCGCGCAAAAGGGCTTGGTGTCAAAGGAGGTGTTTCCCGCCTTAATGCCGTCGTAGATCAGGTGCATGACCTGCTGTTGCGCCGCCTGCGAGGGGAGCACCGGCTCGATCTCGTATTTTCTCAGATATTTCTCGTAGACGCCGCTGCGAATCGTGCCGTCGGTCGCCAATAGGCCGGCGCGCCGAATCCCCATCACGGAGAGCTGCTTCGCCGTCTCCTCTAGCATGTTAAGCACCAAAACCGAAACCCGGCCGCACAGCCCTTCGTAGAAATAGTGGGCGGTATTGCAGGGGATTAACAGGATTTCGCTGCCCGCCTGCACCAACCGCTGCGCGGCGCGGCTCATTTCCTCCAGCGGAGCATCGCTTCCGTTGAGGATGGCGGCGGTGCGATCCGGAATCAGGGTGTCGTTATCGATGAGGATATGGATGTGATCCTGATCTCGGAGGGCTTCGGTATGCTCGATGATCTTCCGAAACAGGTCGGCGGTGGCCAACGGGCCCATCCCGCCGATGATGCCTAATACACGCTTCATACGTCATTTTCCTCCTCTGTCAAACCAGATGCTGGGCGAAGAAGCGCCGGGCATTGGCAAACAGAATGCCGTCCGCCTGCTCGGTGGTCAAGCCGTGTCCCAGCAGGTAGTCGTACAGCTGCGCGGCTTTGGTGGGGGTGCTCAGGCAGTCGGGCAGCACGGTTCCGTCAAAATCGGAGCCGAGCGCCAGAATCTTTTCCGCTCCCAGCTCTAAAAAGCGCTCCACATGGCGGTATACATCGTCCAAGCTTTGAATGCTTCGATCATCCCGCAAAAAGGTGACCGAGTAGTTCAGGCCGATCAGGCAGTCACGGCGCACCATCTCCTGCACCATTTCCTCGGTGAGGTTGCGCTTGTGCGAGCAGATCGAGCGCATGTTCGAGTGGGACGCCACAAAGGGCTTCTTTGCCACCCGCAGCAGGTCATTAAAGCTGGCATCGTTGAGATGGGACACGTCCACCAGAATGCCCTGATGCTCCATCTCCGCAACGATATCGCGGCCGAGGTCGGACATTCCGTGATCGGTGACGTTGCCGGAGGCAATCTCATTCTCCCCGTTCCAGGTCAGCGTGATACACCGTACGCCCTGGTCGGCCAAGGTCTTGACCCGGTTGAGATCCCCCGCGATGGCCGAGCCGTTTTCGATGCTGAGAAAGGCCGCGATCTTGTTTGCTTCCCAGGCGGCGTTCATATCGGCGCAGGTGCGGCAGGGTGTCACCCTGTCGGAAAATTTGTCCATCTGGCGCAGAAAGTTTTCCCGGTTGGCC
>CAZVAV010000215.1:0-4446 GCA_964625135.1 uncultured Oscillospiraceae bacterium
TTTTAGAAAAATAAAACTTAAAGCCCAGTCCATCCGATCAGCTGCAGAATGGTCAGCGCGCCGCAGGCGAGAACCGTCTGGGCGAGGATCATCGGCAGGAACCACTTGGCATACTTGTTCCAGGCAACGCCCGCGATGCCAAGGCTACCCATGAGGGTACCGGCGGTCGGGAAGAGGCAGTTGGAGAAGCCGTCGCCAAACTGGAACGCCTGCACCGCGACCTGACGGGTGATGCCGCAGAGGTCGGCGACCGGAACCATGATCGGCATAACGGCTGCCGCCTGACCCGAACCGGAGGGGATAAAGAGGTTGATGAAGATGTTGGCAATGAACATAAAGTTCGCGCCAAGCACCGAGCCCAGGCTGTTCATCGGAATGCTCAGGGCATAGACGATGGTGTTGAGGATTTTGCCGTTGGCCAGAATGATCGAAATGCCGTTGGCAAAGCCGACGATGAAGGCGGCATTGAGCATGGTCGAGCAGCCCTTGATAAAGATCTTAGTGGTGCCGTTGATGCCATAGCCGTTGTAGAGACCCAGAAAGATCGACAGAATCAGGAAGGTTGCGGCGATCTGGCTGTTGCTCCAGCCCGAGGTGATCGAGCCGATGATGATGGCGACAATCGCACCAAAGGTGGCAAGCAGGTTGACGATATGCTTGGTGCTCAGGGCTTCCTCATGGGCGGGGGCAGCGTCGCTGCCCAGCGCACCGGGGCCCATGTACTCATCCAGCTTCATGCCTGCTTCATAGTTGAGGCTCTTAGTCGGATCCTTGCGGATTCCCTTGATGTACAGCATGATAAAGGCATAGGAGAGCAGGAAGTTGACGATATGAATGATGACACGCACGCCAAGACCTGAGAAGACCGGCAGCTCGGCGATGGGATGCGCGACACCGAGGGTGGACGGGTTGGCCCAGCCGACGTTAAAGCCCGAATAGGCTCCGAGGTAGACGATCAAAAAGCCCGCGCCCCGGTCGAGTCCCATCGTAGTGGTCAGCAGAATGCCGATGGGGATCAGCGCGACGGTTGGGTTTGCAAAAACGCCGGTCGCACCGCCGATGCTCATAAAGGCCATGATCAGAAATACAATGACCGCATCGTTGGTCTTTTTGCCGCCCGCAATCTTGCCGAAGGCAAGGTCAATCGAATGGGTCTGCTGCAGGATGTAGACCGCGGCGCCGACGAACATGATCATCGTCATCAGAACCGATGCCTTGGTGAAGCCGCCGACGGTGGCGTTTACAACCGCCCAGGGACCCTGCGGGGATTGCTCGACCGCGTGGTAGGTGCCCGCGACGACGCGGTTGACGCTGCCAACCTTTTCGTAATCAAACTCACCGGCGGGGACAATCCAGGTCAGAATTGCGGCGAAGATGGTGATCAGGAAAAGCAGTGCGCAGGTTTGCAGGAATTGAAATTGCTTCTTCTCGCTGTTCATGGGGTTCCTCCTGTTTATAATGGGTTGGATTCCGCGTTTATTTGCTCAAAAAGTCCAGCGCATACTGCGCCATGACTGTCGCGGCAGTGGGAATGGCCTCTTCCTCAAAAATGTTGGCCGGATTATGCAGCCCGATTTTCGATTGCTCGTTTTCGCTGCAGCTTCCCACCCTGAACTGGGCGCCGGGGCAAAAATCCAGGAAGCAGGAGAAATCGTCCGAACCGGGGGAAGGATTCTCAAGCCAGTGGATCTTCTCGGCTCCGATGGTTTTGGCAGCCGCGGCAGCAACCCCGTCGATCACCTCGGGGGAGTTAATCAGGGCGGGTACGCCCTCCTGAATGATGACGTCGGCCTCGGCGCGCATTGCTTCACAGCAGCCCTTTGAGATGCGGCGGATGGCGTCCCACATCTTGCGGCGGCCGGTCTCGTGAAAGGCGCGAAGGGTGCCCTTGATGGTGACCTCGCCCGGGATGATATTCGGTGCGGTTCCGCCATGAATCGAGCCAAAGGTCAGCACGGCGGGCTGCAACGCTGGATTTTCCCGCGAGATCACGGTTTGCAGCTGGGTCAGCAGGTAAGCGGTGGTTGCGATGGGGTCGACACAGCGGTAGGGATGCGCCCCGTGTCCGCCCTTGCCCCGTACAGTAATGGTAAGGGCGTCGGTAGAAGCGTTGGCCGAGCCCTTGATCAGTCCGATTGATCCGGCGGCATATTCCGGCGAGACATGAACACCGACAATCACGTCGATCTTCGGCTCCAGCTCCATAATGCCGTTTTGGATCAGCAGCTGCGCTCCGGTCACCTTCTCCTCGGCGGGCTGAAAGATGAGGCGGATGTTTCCGTGCAGCTCGTCCTTCTTCTCGTTGAGAACCTGTGCGGCCAGCAGCAGTGAGACGGTATGAATGTCGTGTCCGCAGGCATGGCAGACCCCGTCCGTCTGAGAGGAAAAGGGGAGCCCGCTTGCCTCAACCAGCGGAAGGGCGTCAATGTCCTCGCGCAGACCCACCGTCTTGCCCGGATGCTTGCCCCGGATGACCGCCGTGATACAGGTCGGGCAATTGGGCACCTCCTGAATTTCGGTAATCCCATAGCGGAGCAGCTCGCTGCGGATTAAGGCTGCGGTTTTGAACTCCTCAAAGCCCAACTCAGGGTGACTGTGAATTTCGCGCCGGAGTGCGATCGCTTCTTCGCGATACGTTGCGACCAGTTGCTGTACATTCATGATAATTCCTCCTGATCTCCCGGTACCGGGCAAATCTATTATGCGTTTTTAGAATGATTCCCCGATCATCGACGGCTCGCTGATCGGAGCCTTGGCGGAACCGCAATAAAAGATGGTATTGCAGAAATTAGCTGTCTCGCTGCCCGGATTTCGATAGGTGTGGGGAATATCAGCGTGAAAGCCGATGGCGTCTCCCTTTTGGAGAAGATGCTCCTTCCCGTTGACCGCGACAAGGATGCTACCGCCGGTAACCGTCAAAAATTCCTGCACACCGGCTTGGTGCGGTTGAGCATTTCGCGTGCCTCCGGGCAAAAGCTCGCCGTAAAAAATTTCAAACCGCCTCGTCTCGGTGACCGGAAAAAGCGGATAAATCGTAAATCCGCTTCTGCTGTCACCAACCGGAGTAAGCTCCTTGCATCGGACGACGACCGACTGCTCCAGCTCCTCGGTAATCAGCGTGGAAAGTGAAATGCCGAGGGAGGTAGAAATTTTGTAGAGGGTGTTGATCGAGGGATTGCTGTCTCCCCGCTCAATTTGGGATAGGAGACTCTTGCTTACATCGGTGATTTCCGAAAGCCGATCCAAGGTAATCCCCGTTTGATCCCGATAGGAGCGTAGCTTTTTGGCGATAACCGCACTGATGTTTTTCATCTCTTCTCCACTTAAATGCAATATTAACCCAATATAACGAACAAATTATCTGTATCATACCGAAATATGAGTGGGCTGTCAATAAAATATGAGTGAAAAATGAATTTTTACTCGAATTCAATCGAAAAACAGCGAACCAACATCCACGCAATCGTTTGGCTGAATTGGTGTGAAGCGTGCAAATAAAAGGCCGCCGGACTCCGTTTCGGAATCCGGCGGCCTTGCTGCGAGCCGATTATTTCTGCTGCTTTGCGGCGAGCGCTTCGAGCACCTCGCGCCTCGAGAGATTGATTCTGCCCTGGCCGTCGATTTCGGTGACCTTGACCAGCACCTCGTCGCCGACGGTGACAACATCCTCCACCTTTTCGACCCGCTTGGTGTCGAGCTTGGAGATGTGAACCAGACCCTCCTTGCCGGGGGCAATCTCGACAAACGCGCCGAAGGCCATCAGCCGGGTCACCTTGCCCTTGTAGATGGCGCCGACCTCGGGATCCATCGCAATGGTCTTGATGACCTGAATGGCGCGGTTGGCATCCTCAATATCAATGGCGGAAACAAAGACGCTGCCGTCGTCCTCAATGTCGATCTTGCAGTTGCACTCGGCGGTAATCTTTTGGATGACCTTGCCGCCCGAGCCGATGACCTCACGGATCTTATCGGGATTGATCTTGAGGGTGAGCATCTTGGGCGCATACTTGGAAAGATGGTCGCGCGGGGTGGGAATGGCCTTGAGCATGATTTCGTCGAGGATATAGAAACGAGCCTCGCGGGTTTTGCGCAGCGCCTCCTCGATGATCTCATAGGTCAAGCCATCGATCTTGATGTCGACCTGAATGGCGGTGATACCGTCCTTGGTGCCGCCGACCTTAAAGTCCATATCGCCGAAGAAGTCCTCGACGCCCTGAATGTCGACCATCGTAATCCAGCGGTCGCCCTCGGTGACCAGTCCGCAGGAGATGCCTGCGACTGGAGCCTTGAGCGGTACGCCCGCGTCCATCAGCGAGAGGGTCGAGGCGCAGATCGAAGCCTGCGAGGTCGAGCCGTTCGAGCTGGTGATCTCCGAGACGACACGGAAGGAATAGGGGAACTCATCAACCGAGGGGATGACCGGGAGCAGCGCCTTTTCGGCCAGCG
>CAZVAV010000216.1:0-4442 GCA_964625135.1 uncultured Oscillospiraceae bacterium
CAGATTCCAGTCACCATGGATTTTTTATGTGTTCAATTTGATCTTACAATTAACCCATTTTAATCGATTGAATCCCATTGCGAAAGGAACGACCCTCCCCCACCAAACGGCAAGAGAGGGCTTTCCTTTCAACATTTTAAGCTTGCTTACCGCGCATCCTCCGGGCGGGAGAAGGTGGAATTTCGCACCACAAGCTGTACCGCGAGGCAGCGGTCGCTTACCGATTCCCCCTCAAGAAGCTGGTCGAGCATTCCGACCGCATCGCGCCCGAGCAGATGGGGACGCTGCTTGACCGAGGTGAGCGGCGGCCGAGTGATGGTCGCCATTTCGGAGTCGTCATAGCCGACAATCGAAACCTCCTCGGGAATCCGAAGATTCTGCTCGCGCAGCGCCTGAATCACACCGGCGGCGTGTGCGTCGTTTTCACAGACTGCCGCGTCGAACACACGCGCCGTTGAAAGCAGCTGCCGCGCGGCCAGATAGCCGCTCTCAAAGCTGAAATCGCAGGTGGGCTGCAGCATCGCGGGATCAAATTCCAGCCCGCTTTCCCGCAGCGCCTGAATATGCCCCGCCAGCCGGTCGAGCGCCGGATAGGCGCCCCGCCGGGGATCGTCGAGCATCGAGAGCAGCCCGGTCGTATCGTCGGCGGGAGCCTGCCGGAATCCCGCGAAAAAGGCGATGGAGCGCCGTCCCAGACGCAGCAGGTACTTTGTGGCGAGATAGCCGCCCTGCACATGGTCGTGATAGATATGCGGTACCCCCGCCGCCATGTCCCGGCGGTAGAGGATCACCGACGGAAGCCCGGCGGGCAGAATGCTGCGCAGCTCCTCCTGCCCCATCGCGGCGGAGGGGCAGTAGAGCAGTCCCTGGGCTCCGACCGAGAGGGCGGTGCGCAGCTGCTCGATCTCGCGGGCGGGGTCGCCGAGGCCGTGGCAGGAAAGCACGGTGGGACGCATTTCATGCTCGTCACAGCCCTGCAAAATCCCCTCCATCAATTGGGAAAAGTAGAGCTCCCCACAGTGCGGCAGCACCACCGCGATGGTTCGGCTTGCCTTGCCCCGGATGCCGCGCGCATTGGCGTTGGGGAGATAGTGCAGCGCCTGTGCCGCCTGCCGCACCCGCTGCGCCATGGCCGGGTCAACCCCCTCATAGCCGTTCATCACGCGGGAGACGGTCGAGATCGAGACGTTGGCGGCCAGCGCCACATCGCGAATGGTGGTATTTTTAGGCATCATCGAAACCTCCCTCGATATCGAAAAGGGGATCAGGCGGTCTTGCCCGCCGGGCGGTCAAAACGAGTGCGGACGGCGGGAATGTTTGAAACAAGAACCAGAACGGTCAGGATCAGCAGCACGATAGTGATAGGACGTCCAAACAGCGCGAGCAGCATATTATCCTCAGGGATGGCGAGCGATACGGCACGGCGAAAGTTCGAGTCCATCATGCCGCCGAGTACGAGGGCAAGGGTCATCGGCGCGACGGCGTACCCGCGGCGGCGCATCAGATAGCCCAGAATGCCGAAGAAGAACATCAGCCCCACATCAAACAGGCGATTGTTGCATGCAAACGCGCCAATAACACAGAGGGTGGTGACGATCGGCAGCAGAATCCGCTTGGGAAGCGAGATCACCCGACTGATCCGCGGGCCGATCAGCAGGCCGAGCAGCAGCAGAAAGACGCAGCCGACCAATCCACCCGCGACGATGGCATGAAACATCGCCGGATTGGTTTTGATAAACATCGGGCCGGGCTGCAAGCCGTGAACATAAAAGACCGAAAGGATGATGGCGGTCACCGCGTCCCCGGGGACGGCGAGAGCCAGCATCGGAATCAGCGCTCCGCCGATGCAGGCGTTGTTCGAGGATTCGCTCGCGACGATCCCCTCGACCGCGCCCTCCCCGAACGGGCGGCTCGGATGCTTGACAATCCGCTTGGCCTCTCCATAGGCGAGAAACGAGGCGACAGGGCCGCCCGCGCCGGGCAACGCACCGACCGCCGTGCCAATGGCGCTATAGTAGAGCGAATGCCAGAAGTGGGAGAATATCTCCTTCATCCGCACTCCTATCCGGTTCATTTTTGATACCTCTCCGTCGAGATTTCCGTCCGAGATAACCGAGAGCACCTCGGCAAAGCCGAAAAGTCCGACCAGCGCCGGTACGGTGCTGATTCCCGCCTGTAGGTCGCGGATGCCAAAGGTCAGGCGTGGAATTCCCATGACCGAGTCAAGCCCGATCATCGAGATCAAAAGTCCCATCATCGCGCTGATCAGTCCTTTGGAAAAGCTTTTGGCGGTCAGTGCACCCACGGTGGTCAGTCCGAACAGGGCAAGTAAAAAATAGTCCATCGGGGTGAACCGCAGCGCAATCGCAGAGATTGGCTTGGCGAGTGCCCAAAGGGCGAGCAGTCCAAACAGGCTGCCCACAAACGAGTAGACGGTGGCATATTGCAGCGCCTGATACGCTTCCCCACGCTTGGCAAGGGGCGAGCCATCGAGGGTGGTGACGACCGAGGAGGGCGCACCGGGAATGTTGATCAGAATCGCCGAGATTGCCCCGGAGAAGACGCCAACCACATACACTCCCATGACGGTTGCCAGCGCGTCGGTGGTTTTCCAGGTGTAGGTGATCGAGACGAGCAGCGCCGTTGCCATCGAAACCGACAGGCCGGGAATTGCCCCAACCAGAAGGCCTGCGACCGAGCCGATCAAAACCATGAAAACAAAACGAGGATCAACGAAGAAGGAAAACACCTCTAAAATTCCGGACATCGTTCGGTCACCTCCTTAAGGCAGCATAACGTTGAGCATCAGGGCGAACAGAACATAGATAGCCACCGAGGTTCCGACCGAAAGCAGCCCCACCAGCCACCGACGACGCTCGCCCAGATAACAAAGCATTCCGGCGAGAAAAAGGACGGTGGCGGGAAGAAAATGGATCACCGGCATCAGTGCAACATAGAGCACCGACGCCGCAATGGTAACCAGTACGCCCCGATAATCGGCGGCCTTTTTGGCGGTCGAATCCGTTTTTCCCCGGCTGGTCGACTGCCGCCTGCCCTCCGCAAAAAGGGAGAGCGAGAGAAGAAAAAGGAAAACAGAGAGCAAAGCGGGAAACAGATAGGGAGACATCTGCCATTCGACCGGCAGACCGTTGTAATGCCGGTAGAGCGAATAGCAAAACAGGGCCACTGAGAGGAGCAAAAAAGCAAGGCTGTCCAAAATGGTCGGGCTAATTTTTTTATCCATGGGGAAACCACCTTTCGGGGTTACTTACACGGTCGGCTTGGCAATGCCAAACTGCTCGGGGTTCAGCGAAGCCGCACCCGCATCGTAAAGCATCCAGCTGACCTTCGACTCCCAATCGGAATAGAACGCTTCGATCGCCTCCGGGGTAGGGTACTGATCGTAGAGGGTCTCGAGGCAGTTGGCCTCGATATAGTCCTTCCAGCCCTGCGTCTGCACCGCCTCATTGGCGGCCTTTCTCAGCACCTCGACGACTTCCTCGGGGGTTCCCTTTTTGACCAGCATCGAGAGAGGGGTAAACGGGGTACTCAGATACTGCGCAGCCTCGGGAATGACCTCGGCAAGGGTTGGAGCATCGGGGTAAGCGTTCAAGCGCCCGGTTCCCGAAACACCCAACAGCCGGAGATCTCCGCTTTGCAGATATCCGACGACAGTCGAAAAATTGGAGTTGGTAAAGTCGACCTGATTTCCAAGCACCGCAACGATGCAGTCACTGCCTCCCGAATAGGCGGTGAGCGCCATCTCCATGCCGAGCTTATTGTAGATCAGGCTCTGCACATGACCCGAGCCGCCGGGGCCGGTGTAGGACATCTTGATCTTGCCGGGAGCCGCCTTGATCGCGTCGACAAGCTCCTGCAGCGTCTGGTAGGGGGAATCCTTGGCAACGACGATCACCTTCGGATCGTTCACCGCGGTGAGGATGGGGGTGAAATCGGCGTAGCTCATCTCGGACAGTCCCATAACCCGCATCGTTCCGAGGGACTCGGCGGTGAACAGCACGGTATAGCCGTCGGCATTGGCGTCGAGCACCGTCTGACAGCCAATGGTGCCGGAAGCGCCGCCCTGATTGGTGACGGTAATGCTCTGGCCGAGGATTTCTCCCATCCGAATGGCGAGCTGGCGTCCGGCGAGGTCGGTGGTACCGCCCGTGCCGTAGGGTACGACCATGTTGATCCGCTTGGTGGGATAATCGGTTTTAGGCGCGTCGCTCGAAGAAGGCGCGGCCGCTCCGGAGGAGGAGACAGCGGGACTGCCTGAGCAGGCAGCCATACCAAGCGTCATGCTCAGGGCGAGCAGGGACGCAAGAACGGTTTTCAGATTTAGTTTCATTGTTTCTACCTCTTTTTCTTTTGTTTGAAAAGACAATAAAATATTTTCTGAGTTTTCTATAAAAATTATTATAAAACAAATTTTCAAATCC
>CAZVAV010000217.1:0-2663 GCA_964625135.1 uncultured Oscillospiraceae bacterium
GGTCGGCGCGCTGATCGGCGGCCTGATTGTCGGCCCCAGCGTGCTGCACCTGGTTTCCCCCAGCTCCTTCCTCAGCGACGTGTCGGAGCTCGGCGTCATTGTCCTGATGTTCGGAGCCGGACTTCAGACCGACATCAAGGAGCTCAAGCGCTCGGGCAAGGCATCCTTCTTTATCGCGCTCTGCGGCGTCATTATTCCGTTTGTCGGCGGCACCGCTCTGGCGATTTTCTTCCACGGCGATGACGGAAACCTCCTGCAGGACATGTTTGTCGGCACGGTGCTGACCGCCACCTCGGTTTCGATCACCGTTGAAACCCTCAAGGAGATGGGCAAGCTCTCGACCAATTCGGGCAACGCCATCCTCGGCGCGGCGCTCATCGACGATATTCTCGGCTTGATTCTGCTGACGGTGATCACCGGCACGGCCGATCCGTCGGTCAGTCTGGCCTCCATCCTGTTCAAGGTCGTCCTTTTCTTTGGCTTGAGCCTGCTGGTCGGCGGCTTCCTGCACCGTTTGATCCAGAAATGGATGGAATCGGCCAGCTGGAACCGCAAGCGCTTCGCGGTGATCTCGCTCGCATTCTGCCTCTTCTATGCCTATATCGCCGAAGCGGTTTTCGGGGTTGCCGATATTACCGGTGCTTTTATCGCAGGTCTGATTATCTCGAACACCACCCGCGCGACCTATGTCGCGGCTCGGTGCGAGACCCTTTCGTATATGTTCCTCTCCCCGATCTTTTTTGCGAGCATCGGCCTTAAGGTCGTTCTGGACGGCATGAGCGTTTCGGTGCTTTGGCTCTCGTTGGCGCTGCTGGCCGTGGCGGTCGTGACCAAGGTCATCGGCTGCGGAATTGGCGCAAAGCTTTGCGGCTATACCAAGGACGAATCGGTTCGGATCGGCGTCGGCATGATTTCCCGTGGAGAGGTCGCGCTGATTGTCGCGAACAAGGGCATCGCGAGCGGCTTGATGCACACCGTCTTTCTCGTTCCGATCGTGCTGATGGTGGTCGCGACGACGATTATTACCCCCATTCTGCTGCGGATGGTTTACCCCAAGGCCAAGGCAGCCGCGCCCGATTACAGCGATCTGGTGCACAGCGATCTGGTCGAGGGCTACGAAGCGGTTTCGGACTTCGATCAGGCCACCCAGACGATGCTGGATTTCCACGAAAAATATTCCAACGCCCAGCCGCAGGCTGAAAACGCCGAAGCGCACCCCTCTGAGAAGCCCTAAGACCATCTGAAAATCGCGCCAACGAATGGATTCATAGTTGCTTCATTTTGTTTTCATCAGATGATCGAAAAATATCAGGAAAATTTTTTCAAACAGGTCAAACCCTCTTTGCTTTTGTTTTGTATTCTTAAGACACAACAAAGCCTTGAGGAGGAATCGATTATGTATCCATATCAAGATCAAGATAGGCCCCATGAAGCATCGCCCATCCCCGTCGAGGGGGTGCCGGTCTGGGAGCAGCCCGCCGACCGAAGAGCGCAAAGGCAGCATCGCGGCCTTCGCACCGTTGCGCTTCTCTGCGCCTGCCTGCTGATTTCGGGCGCGGCGGGGCTGGGCGGCGGCTATCTCGCCGTTTCGCTCTGGGGAAACCATGCCTTGACCGAGGTGCAGGGTCAGGCGTCCGTCGCTCCGCCCGCTGCGCCGACGGCCAACGACGCTTCCTCCGCCCCGGTCAGCGCCATGAGCGTTTCGCAGGTGGTCACCGCCGTCTCCGACTCGGTGGTCGCGATCGATACCGAGGTGCAGGCCACCAACTTCTTCATGCAGCAGGTCACCGGACAGGCGGCGGGCAGCGGGGTCATTCTCTCGCAGGACGGCTATATCCTGACCAACAACCATGTGATTGATCAGGCGACCCACGTGACGGTCACCCTGAAAAACGGCGAGAGCTACGACGCCAAGCTGATCGGCACCGATGCCGAAAGCGATCTGGCGGTCATTCAAATTGAGGCGACCGGCTTACAGGCCGCACAGATGGGCAGCTCCTCGGTGCTTTCGGTGGGCGATGAGACGATTGCGATCGGAAACCCCCTCGGCGAGCTGGGCGGAACCGTCACCAACGGCATTGTCAGCGCGCTTGACCGCGAGGTCACCATCGACAACCACACGATGACCCTGCTGCAAACCAACGCCGCCATCAATCCCGGCAACTCTGGCGGCGGCCTGTTTAACAACCACGGCGAGCTGATCGGCATCGTGGTGGCCAAGTCGGCGGGCAGCGGAGTTGAGGGTCTCGGCTTCGCCATTCCGATCGATACCGCCCGGGCGGTCGCCGATGACCTGATTCAGAACGGTTATGTCACCGGCAGAGGCGAGCTCGGCGTTTCGATCATCGACGTCAACGATGCCCGCACCGCCTTCTACTACCGGGTTCCCCAGAACGGGGTCTACCTCGCAGGAATCAACAGCGGCTCGGCTGCCGAGCAAGCGGGACTTAAGATCGGCGACGGAATCCTCGCGGTCGACGGAACCGACATCTCGAGCGCGAAGGAGCTTCAGGCCGAAATCGCCCGGCATAAGGCGGGCGAGACCGTCGAGCTTCGGGTGCTGCGGGAGAACAACACACTGACCGTATCGGTCGTCCTTTCGGAAAAGGTTCCCGAGTCGGTCAAGCAGCAGTCCGCCCCGCTTTAACCCTCCCTTCACCCCC
>CAZVAV010000217.1:2673-3971 GCA_964625135.1 uncultured Oscillospiraceae bacterium
GACTTCTTCCCCCCTTCTTTCCGAAGAATCCCCGGCACGACAAGCATTCGTGCCGGGGATTCTTCGCTTTTGTCTATTCCTCCCGGAGGGAGCGGTCGAGCGCCTCGATTCGTTGGGCGACCTGCCCGGGCTCGCGGCTGTGGCCAAGCGCGAACATCAGCCCGACCACCGCCATCTCGGAGGAAAGCGTCCCGGCGGCAATTGCCCCGGCTCGCGTCGCCCTGACCCCCACCTCATAGATGGTGGGGTTGCTTCCGTCGAGCAGGCACTGGGTTGCAAGCAGCACCGCTACCCCCGATTGAGCGAGCGTCTCAAGATCGGGCAAAAGGCTGCGCCGCTGCTGCGGCACCCCGCCCGCGCCAAAGCCCTCGATCACCACCCCGTGAAAGCCCGCCGTACCCGCCCCCGCGATCAGCCCTGGAC
The DNA here is from genome assembly GCA_964625135.1 of uncultured Oscillospiraceae bacterium. GTDB lineage: Bacteria > Bacillota > Clostridia > Oscillospirales > Ruminococcaceae > Yanshouia. The sequence goes on from CAZVAV010000217.1 coordinate 3,097, forward strand.
GAAACCCCGGGAAAAGCCGAAAGCGCATGACCTCGGGATCGATCCGGCAGTCAAGCGAAGGCTTCCCCTCCCCCTGCGGCTGCGCGGGCGCATCAAGGATCAGCCGCCCGTCCTCGATTCGTCCCACCGGAAGCCGGTTCACCGAGGAAAAGGCATCAAACCCGGCGGAGCGCAGCTTGGTGGCGCAGCGGCCATCGATCAAAAGTCCGTCAAAGACCAGATAGACCCCTGCGGGCCCGTGGGTCGCGGCAACAAACGCGTCGGTCAGGTTTTTGGGGGCGTCGCTGTCCGGCACGCCGATCGGCAGCTGCGAGCCGGTAAAAATCACCGGCTTGCCAAGGCTTTGCAGCATGAGTGAGAGGGCGGCGGCGCTGTAGGCCATCGTATCGGTTCCGTGCGTGATCACGACCCCGTCAAATCCGTCCTCCAATCCGGCAAAAACCTCCCGCGCCATCAGCGCCCAATCCTCCGGCTGCATATTGCTGCTGTCCAGGTTGAGGATTGTTCTGCATTCGGCAACGCAGATCCCCGCCAATCCGGGGAGCTGCCGCATCAGCGCGTCGCCCGACACCTTGGGAATCAGGCCGTCCTCCCCCGGCTCAGACGCGATGGTTCCACCGGTCGAAAGCATCAGTATCCGTTTCATCTGGGTCCTCCTCGTCTGATTGTCAAGCGCCCCGCAAGCTTTCCGGAAAATTCCGTATCAGACGGGGCGATTATCGATAGTGTACCGCTTCCCTTAGGTGCTTGTCAATTCGCGCGGCTCGATTTTAGCGGCGGCTTTCGGGGCATACTCGCTCGGGGCGGCACGGAGTTTTTTATCTCATTTCGTGAAACGGAAAATCAATAACTGCAAAAAAAAGTGTGCAAATCTC
>CAZVAV010000217.1:3981-4425 GCA_964625135.1 uncultured Oscillospiraceae bacterium
AAAACACTTCAATGCTTTGGAGACGTTTCCGTCACTTGAAAACAAAATTGAGAGAACGCCCTCAAATTGCGGAATTTCTCTTTACAAAGCCAAAAAATAATGCTACGATGTCAATCGAAGGTCAATACGGAAACGATTTTCAGAAGAAAAGTTTCCGCTTTCCCAAATAGCAAAAGGAGGAGAAAACTTATGCCAAGACAAATGAAGACCATGGACGGCAACAACGCTGCCGCGCATGTATCCTATGCCTTTACCGAGGTTGCGGCGATCTACCCGATCACCCCCTCTTCGGTCATGGCCGAGGTTACCGATGTGTGGAGCGCGGGCGGCCGCAAGAACCTGTTCGGAGAGCCTGTTCGCATCAGTGAGATGCAGTCGGAGGGCGGCGCCGCCGGCGCGGTTCACGGCTCGCTTTCGGCCGGTGCGCTGACCACCACCTACACC
>CAZVAV010000218.1:0-4399 GCA_964625135.1 uncultured Oscillospiraceae bacterium
CTTCGGCATAAACGGTTCAACCTGTTCGATGATATGGTACATTACCCCGGTTTCTTCCCCTACCGCAAGCCCTCCGATGGCATAGCCGTCAAGATCCAACGCGGCAATCGCCTTCATATGCTCGATACGCAGGTCGTCGTAGGTCGCTCCCTGATTGATTCCGAACAGAAGCTGATGTGGATTGATGGTATCCGGCAAGGTATTGAGACGGGTCATCTCGGCCTTACACCGTTCCAGCCAGCGGGTGGTGCGCCCGATCGAACGCTTGGTATACTCATATTCAGCGGGATTTGAGATACATTCATCAAAGGCCATCGCGATGGTCGAGCCGAGATTCGACTGAATCTGCATGCTCTCCTCCGGCCCCATAAAAATCTTTCGCCCGTCAACATGGGACTGAAAGGTAACCCCTTCCTCCCGGATGGTGCGAAGCGACGCCAGCGAAAAAACCTGAAACCCGCCTGAATCGGTCAGGGTCGGACCAGGCCAGCGGGTAAAGCCTTTGAGCCCCCCCTGTTCCCGAACGATTTTATCACCGGGACGCACGTGCAGATGGTAGGTGTTGCACAGCATGATCTGGCAATGCAGCTCTGTAAGATCGGTTGCCGAGAGGCCGCCCTTGATGGCGGCAGCGGTGGCGACATTCATAAAGGCCGGGGTTTGAAACACGCCGTCTACGGTGGTAAAGGTTCCGCGGCGGGCATTCCCCTCCTGTTTCAGCAGTTGGTACATAAATCCTCCCTGTGTATCAGATAAGATAGGAGCTTCTATTTTCCGGTGAGTCCGTTTGCCAAGAACATCGCATCCCCCATGCTCACGGGATATAGGATGGGGGTGCCTTCCTATATCGGCTTACAAAGCCGTAATCTTACGAAACTGATTATACACGGGAGATTACGCTTTTGCAAGCGTGGTATCGATTTGCCGCCCGTAGAAACGTCTCGGCGTGTTTTTGAGAATAATTTGATGGACAGAATAAAAGGCCCGCGAGAGGGCAAGAAAACGCCCTTGCCAGTCAACGCCAGCAAGGGAACTTTTATTTGATAATATCCACAACGCCTTTTGCAAGGTTTGCTGCTTTTTGCATCAGAGAGTTTTCTTGCAGATACTCCAGCCCACGCAGCGTAATTCGAGGGGCAGAAACGGAAATCGCAACATCTCCATCAGCAGATCGTTTTACCGAAACACCGGCGATATACTGGTCGCGGGTGAGCATTTCCATGATGGCAATCCACCGTTGCTCGCTGAGTCCGAGTGTCTCGGCTGATATGCGTTCCATATCAGGCTCGTCTAAGTCCATGGCTTTTTCCAGATAACGTAGAATGCGGTAGATCGTTTTGAAATTGTCCATCGAAACACCTCTCAGATAATCAAAACAGATCGCTATGCGTCCCGGTTCTTGACAGAAGCAAAACAAGTTCATTACCTTGTATCTGGTAGATGAGCAACCAATCCGGGGTGATATGGCACTCCCTGAAACCAACGTAATCTCCGCTCAAAGTATGATCTTGATACCGTTCATTGAGCGTTTCGCCCCTTGCGAGAATTTCAATGACTTCAGTGATGAGGCTCTGATCGTAGCCGCGCTTTTTCGCGAGCTTCATATCTTTCTTGAATCGGGACGAAGGCTTTATTTCATACTTCATGCCAACATATCCTTCATCATCTCGCCAACATCAGAATATCCCTTGTACTTTTCGGGGTGCTTTGCCATCTCCTCCGACTCTTTCAAGGCCGCAATCGTATCAGCGTTGGGGACTTCTCGCTGGATGCTGAACGGGATGCTATTCTCCCTGATAGACTGCCGCAGGAAGATGTTAATGGCCGTAGACAAGTCAAGGCCAAAATCCGCGAACAATGCCTGTGCTTCTTTTTTTACATCAGCATCAATGCTAATGTTCGTACTTACTTTCGCCATGTCAATCACTCCTTTTGTTTGTATTCTACCTTATCATATGCATGTTGTCAACATTTTATGCGTATTCTATGCCTGAATATTGAAAAAGGAGGCCGGAGTTGTTCAGCTCCGGCAAGCCGGGAGCATATTTTCGAGCGTGTCGAGGTCTACTCCTTGGGTCAGATACGCTTCGTAGAACTCCATTGGGATGAGGTGGTCTACCTGCATGGCCCGGATGTCGCCAATCTCGCACCCACAATAGGCGCAGCGCCCTCCAAGCATATCATAGACGGCCTGACGCTCTGCCTTTGAGAGCCGTCTTCTTTTGGGCGGCTCATACATTGGGAAGCTCCTTCCACATACGGTGCTCATCGAATTGATCTTCCAGGATTTCGCAGACCATCATGTCTTCGTCGCACTCGCACTCTTCATTCCCGCAGTCTTCGCAGTCGAGCCCGAACCGTTGACACACGAGACCGTCGGCGGGATCCGATGCCGTATCCATCATACTCCGCTCCAAAGCTGTGCGCGGCGTCTGCGACGACAGCGACCCTGCCTATGCTTTTTTGCAGGGGCGTAGAGGGGTAGAATGGGCTGGCTTTGCTGGAAATCGCTTGAAACAGGTCTCCATAACTACACGGAACGCCTCCGATGTCTACCGGGATGACAGCCTTGGTATTGGTCGTGATGAGGTCTGCCAGTCGCTCATAGTCCATCTCGAACGTGCCGGGCTTCAGGTCGCAGAATACGATGCGGGCGCCGACATTTCGGATAACCTCAGCCGTGGCCGAATAGGTGTACGGCGTGGTAATCACCTCGTCTCCGGGGCCAATGCCGAGGATGCGGAGGCTCATCTCCAGTGCTGCGGTGCAGCTATCATAGCAGACGGCGTGGTCGGCGCAGCAGCGGTCAGCAACAGCAGCGGAGAAGCGCCGGACGGCCGGGCCACCGGTGAGCCATCCGCTCTTTAGGGTATTCTCAACGGCAAGAGCTTCGAGCTCGCCGACATCAGGCTTTGCAAACTGTATCATTGTGCGTCCCCCTTCTCAACAATCTGCGCTTTCATCTGGTCGTACCAGATGGCCCGACCCTTTATTTTCCGGGTCTTTGCAATTTTGACCTTGCGGTTCTCGATGCCGAGCTTCCGCACGAGGTCGTTATAGTCAAGCTCATTCCGACAGGCGATGAGGACGTAGTCGTACTTTTCGTAGTGGATGAGCTCCATATCGGGTATTGTCCGTTCCTCGGTGTCCTCATCTGGCTTGTCAAGGCCGAGGTCTACGGTCAGGTCAGCAGTCCAATCGGCGAGCAGGTCTAAATCCCATTCGCCGCTATGCGTGTTGTCCTTGATGTTGATAGCCCGGAGCTCCGCCTTTGAGTATGTCGCGGCTCATCATGGATGGGCCTCGTGGCGATCTCGCGGAGTTCATCGTCAGGATGGCAATTGACGAGGATATTGAGGTTCCTAAGCGAGGGTGGGGCGAGTGTGACATCGTTTGCCGGAACGGAACGCGTATCGAGGTAAAGTGTTCGTCGTACCTTCAGGAGTGGGAGCGCAACTCGCCTTCTCGTCCGGTGTTCTCTATCTCGAAGACCGCAAATTGTGACATCGCAGAAGTGGATGGAACATACAGGTATATCGGCAGGGACGGTTCTGAACCTCAGCGCAGGTCAGACGTATATGTATTTTGCCTGTTCTCTCACACAGAGCGCGAGTCCGCAGACCCGCTGAAGCTCGACCAGTGGCAATTTTGGGTAGCATCAACTGCCGCAATCGACGAGACTATGGGAGACCAGCGGAAGATTTCGCTTCAGAGCATGGAGCGAATTAGGGCAATCCCTTGTGACTTCTATGGTCTAAAGCTGGCGGTAGAAAACTTCCAAAAATAGCAAAGAAGAACGCAGGGGCGTTTCCGCTCCTGCGTTCTTTTACGCCTTACACCGTACCACAGGTCTAAGTGGCGCGTCAATGGCGAGTTCGTGGCGTGGCTCAATAGAAGTATCCGAAAATCAGGGCGCTCAACTGTCGGATGGCAGCTTTCACATCCTTGTAGATCGTGCTAATGTCCACGCACTCGGCATCAGCAAGCTCCTGTGCAGTCATCTCGTTCTCGTCGATATACAGGCCGTTTATAATCCTGTACCGTCGAGCATCCTCCGGCTTTTTGGAGGCATCGCAGCGATGCTTGTAGTAATCGAGCATCTGGTCGATGTGGTGAACGAGAACGCGGGTTCTGGCAGCGCTCTCCTGAACGCTCTCTACCGAAAGCTGCTTTTCTCCTCCCTCCCCGCAGCCCATCAGGTCGAGGAGAGCGGCGAGGTCAAGGTCATCCTCGACCTGTGCAGCCTCGTAAACGGCACTTTTGCTGTGGATGACAAATCCTCGGTATTTCTCCATCAGGAGCTTCGTGTTGTGGAGCCGTTTGTCCTGCGTGACCTTCTTCACACGCTCGCTCTCCTTGTGGTACTGCTCTATGGCAACACGAGAAGCCAATTCGGTGA
>CAZVAV010000219.1:0-4388 GCA_964625135.1 uncultured Oscillospiraceae bacterium
CAAAGGTGGAGGAAGCCAGCAGCATTTCTTCCGCCATTTTTTGCGTGTGGATGTTGTAGCAATATTCAAATGCCACCAGATTCCCGGTGGCGGGATTGCGTACTAGACTCCACAAATTTCGCACCCAGAGAATACGTCCGTCGATCAGCCTTCGGCGGAAATCCATTGACAGCCGGTTTTCTCCCCGCTGGGCGCATTCCAGCAGGTTGGCAATCGTGTTGGTTTGCTCAAAACTGCTGCGCATCTCTCTGTCTATGATGCAGCCTGAAAGCTTGCGGGTGGTTTCCGCCAGCGTAGGACACTCGGCCAGCAGAGATTTGTTTTCAAGAACAGAGATGTAATCCATCGTCTTTCCGGTTGCGAGATCGAACGCCGCATGGAACAGCAGATCGGTCTGCCCCAGCGACGGTTTTTGTGTTTCCAGTGCATAGCGGCTTTCCAGCAGCTTCTGTGCGTCAATCAAGCGGCTTGTGCACACCGCAATGGACGGACCACCGTCCTCCAGCGGCAACTGTTTAAATCTAAATTCCGCCCAGTGAACCACGCCGTCCTTGAAGCAAAGCTGTGTTTCAAAGGTAACCTCCTGCATTCCTGCGCAGATTTGTGCTACCGCAGTCCTGTAGGTTTCCCTGTATTCCGGTAAAATGAAATTCATTTTTAGCAAGGATTCCGGATAATTGTGCAACTCCGCCGGCACATTGAAATCTTCCATACATCGTGCATCAAAGAAGGCAACGCCGGTATCCGTGTCAAATTTCCAGTACCACAATCCGGCGTGCACTGTCGCTGTTTCCAGTGCCATTTCGCTGGCTCGAAGCTCCTGCGCCATCTGCCTCTCTGCCGTGATGTCCGTGTAGCTGACATAGACCAGATGGGTTCCATCTGCCTGGGGTATCGCATTGCTCTGCATATGAATCCAAAGATATTCATTGGTTTTGCTGTTCCACGAGCGGTATACATGGGTGATGCTTCCGTTTTGAAATCCTTTTGCCATGGCTTGCTTCAAACCCAGAAGGTCGTCAGGATGTGTATGAATAAAATCGGTTCCGTGGGTCTTTTTCAACACGGAATATGCATCCTCACCCAGCAACTGAGAAAGCTGCTCGCTGACCACCAGTGGCTCCAGTTTGACACCGTCCCAACGATACATACAGATGCCGCCGGGAACATTTTTGATCACATCTCGCAGCTGAGCTTCCTGTTCATGCTGGCGGGTAATGTCCGAAAAAGTGGCGTATACGGTTGCGGTTTCTTTGGAGTTTGCCACAGAATTCGCTTCGACGTGTACCCACTTTTGCCGCTTGTCGGGCATAGAAAAGCAGAAAGTGTCTTCCAAGTGCGTGCGCCGATCCAGCAACTCATTGCAAAACGCCTTAAATCGCGCAAACTCAGCCTGTGAAAGAAGAGTGATGCATTGCTCACGGAAGCCTCGGCGCAGCACCTCCTCGGAATTCTCATATATATTACAAAAACCGCTGTTCAGAAATCTGATCTTCAGTGATCTGAGCATATAGTTTAGCTCACATACAACCAGTCCGCTGGCAACATTGCTCACCAGTTCCCCAAGCTGCTGCTCCTGACGCTTTTGCTCGGTCACATCAAAAAAGGAGGCATACAGCGTTATGCTGCCATCCTTGCCGGAAAGTGCGTGAATGGAATCATGGATCCACTTGACCCTTCCATCCGGCAATAAATAACGATAGGTGATGTCCTCTCGGGGGGAACCGGCAAAAATATTGCAGCACATTTCGTTCACCAGATGGAGATCATCAGGATGGATTCCATAGGATAAATCATTCTTGATGATGCTAAGGACATCCTCCTTGGGATGCTCGAACAGTTCGCAGAAGCCATCGTTGATGAAGCGGAAATCCAGCTTGTATTCCGGTGGGTGGGCGATTGCCACGCAAAGACCGCAGGACACGTTTTGCGCCATCTCCACCAGCTTCTGTTGAGCTCGCCTTGTCTCGCTGACATCAAGGAGATATTCCACCCGTGCCTCATGCCCTGCCCAGTTTGCCAGATGTCCACGCACCAAATAGTGGTGATCCGTCTCCGAAATATGCACTTCTCGTTCTTTGCCGCTGCAGGCATCGCACATGATCTCATGGCAAAATTCACAGGGTTCCGTCCGGTGCAGAAGATACTCGTAGCACTTCCTGCCGGAATACTCGCCTTGCAGTCCACCCAGCGCATCCGACACGGCTTTATTGATATAAAGCAGTTCTCTTGTGTTTTTGTCGGTCACCACAATGGCGGCGTTGGAGTTTTCCGTGATGTCATACATTAGCTCATGGAGCTGGGGCATTTCCGTAAAGACTGCATGGATAATTGGGCATCCGTTATCGACTCTTGTTTTGCAAAAACTGCCACTAATCCAGACATAGCCGCCATCCTTATGGGGCACACGGAAATCGATTGCCACAGTGCGGTCTGTCTGAACTGCTTGGAAAATGGCGGCATAACACCTATCCGCATCCTCCGGATGAATGGAACTTCGGATATTGTTTTTCGCCAGGGTGGCATATTCCTCCGGAGAACGGCCCATCAGAGCGGCGACGCCATCGGACTGATAAATCAGCTCCAATTTTCTTTCGGTCAGACGGTACAGCGCCATTCCGCCGGGCACTGCGTTTACCACATTCTCCAGCTGTATCTGCTTGGCATAATCCTCGTTGATATCATAGCAAACAGAGATAATCGCCTGCCTGCCATCCTCTGTTATAATCTGTCGTCCAATATCATGCACCCAGATATAGCTGCCGTCCTTTTTCTTCATGCGGTAGTCTACGGTATACTGTTCGCCCACCGAAAGCTGCTGATTGGCGGTGCGCTCCACTCGTTCCCGATCCTCCGCGTGCATACAGTTGCTGATTTTCCCGGCAATGTCTGCAACGAACTCCGCCTCATCGGCATAGCCCAGATATTCCAGCATCCGTGCGTTGATGAAGTAGAAGGGGAAATTCGGTTCGCAGTATCCGCCCATCATGCCGCCCGCCATAGTGGACATGACCAGCTCCTCTCGGGCACGCTCCATGCGCCTGCGGCCCTGTCGCAGCGGAAAATACTCTTGAGATTCTTGGGAGGAATCTGCCACAGAAAAGTGCATGGAACAAAGTTTCTCTGCGCCATCCTCCAGCTTAGAAGTGGCGGTAATGCGCATGACAACCGTGACTCCGGCGTTGGTCAGGCACGCCCGCAAAAAAGCTACACCGGATGTGTCACCGGTGGGCACCACCTTTTCGTCCAAAAAGGTTACGGTATAAGGCGTTGGCAGCAATCTGATTTCATCAGAAATATATCGCTGTGCTTCCTCCCGTGAGGCAACATCCTCGGAGTCTGAAGTGCCGTACCAGGTGATATCCCGTGTCAGCAGTAGCAGTGCCTTCTCACAGTTTCTCTCTACAAAATCCAGCGTGCAGAACTGCTTGATTAAAGGCAATACAGTTGTCATGGGATCATCTCTTTTCTATGTTTTCAGACACTTTCCAACGAAAGCAAGCGCAACCTCTTGCGAAAATCGGGTTCCACATAACACACAAAACCACTGTTTACAACCATTACTTGCGTCAAAAGTGTATAACTATATCATTATAGTTTATTTTATCATACAATTTGCGCTTTATCAACTTGTTGTCGTTGATGGTGACTATTCAAATCGGTTCCATTTGTGCTAACAGCGTATCACTACTTCGATGTCCGTCCCAATATGGGATATAGTGAAAAGAATGTCACTTTAAGTCATTCAGACCGAATGCCTGTCAAGTAACGACAGCATACAAGGAGCGATTGCATTCGCTGATGGAATTATCGATGTATATGACCTGAATCATTAGGGGCTCGTTGGGTATGAAGTTCATGTCGATATTGTATTTATTGATGCAACAATAGGGAATACCGAGTGTATTCGGAATACGCAGACTCATGAGTGTTTTCACTGGTATAAACACAGATATTGCTTCATCTGCAATATCACCCATAATAATGGTCAGGAATTTGCTTTTCGTTGCGAAAAAACCGATTTTACTGACGGCGCTAAACACAAGTCGCAAATTTAGATGCATCGTAGCTTGCGACTTAGTGACAGCGTTTGAAATTTACAACAAAAACGAAATGCCACGGGAAACCTTGCGTACCGGCGCATTCTTCTTTGCAGAAGGTATTTTTATCTTCACCCGATAACGGCAGAAAATAAAAAATCCGCCAAAAAGACTTGAAACCAAGACCTTTTGACGGCTACTGTGTGTAAAATAAAAACGGTAACCCTGATACTCGTCGTATCAAAATTACCGTTCTTCGGTGGCAAGAGCGGTTAAAATAGATGCAGGCAGATTTTTAAATGTGAGTTGAAGCGATGCATAAAATTATTTGATATAGACACAATCTTT
>CAZVAV010000220.1:0-4377 GCA_964625135.1 uncultured Oscillospiraceae bacterium
ATAAAACCACATACCGAGAGGAGGGGAAACTTCCCTGTCAGGCCAAGCCGTGAGGTTTGGCTTTTTTTAATTCACAAAAAGGAGGCTTAAAAAATGGCAGATGATAAAAATATCCCGGCCACGGAGGAACACCCCGCGCCGGAGGCTACCAGCCCGGAAACACCGGGCGGCGTTCCCGCCCAGCCCACCGTGGAAACGGTCACGGCGGAGCAGACGCATACCCCCGCAGATAACGTCATCCCCTTTGGTGGGGCTGGTACGGACTTGCCCTCCCCCGGCGAGGAGGACACGCGGGAGCCGTGGGAAAAGACGCAGGACGAGTTGAACGCGGAAAATAAAAAGCCGCGCCGTGGCCGTCCCCCAAAGGAGGCGACGGAGCAGACCGGGCCGGTGGGCGATAAAAAAATGGGCTTTATGCCCGCCGTGGAGCTTTCGTACATCAAACCCAAAAACCAGCGGCTCATCGCTGTGTCCATCGAGGGGGAACAGGCTTCGCCCTCCCTCTCCCAAGCGCAGAAGCTCCGGGAGCTGGATAAGGAGGGCAAGCTCAACGGTGATGTGATTGACGGCATTTTGAGCCAAGAAAAAAAGGCGGATCTGGAAAAGTAACCTTATTCTTTGGGGAAGTAATGCTGTAATAGAAACAAAAATACCGGAGACTGGTACAGAAAAATACTGTACCGGTTCCGGTATTTGCGTTTATATCTATTTTGGGACAAAAGGTTGTAAATTTTTTTGTCGCGGGCTTGACATATGGGTGCCCAAAATCATGAATGCTGATCTGCCCGTCTGTAAATTTGTACATTTGCCCCACCGCCTCGTGCATGCTTTTTGAGTCCTATTCACCTTTTTTCTTGCACCTATTTTACCATATTACGGCGTTTTTATCTGTAGCGGCAGGCTTTTGGGATTGTTCAGTAGACATTAATTAAAGCCGAGAATTCGGACGGCTCGCAGGTCGGTGGCGAGCAGTGCGCCAGCCGGATAATCGATCCGGTCGGTGGTGTTGGTGTTGATCAGCAGGTCGATGGGGGTGCCGTCGGGCTCGGTGACCGTCTGGGCGATCAGCACCGTCTGATACCAGCCGTCCAGCAGGCCGAGCTGCAGCACGTCGCCGGGGCGGGTGGAGAAGAGATTGCCGTCGGTGAGGGTGACCGGGCCGCCCTTTTCGTTGGAACGGCTGTAGCTGTAGAAGGCGTCGACATCGGTCCATGAGGGGGAACGACCGGTCATTATCTGAGAGGGATTGAGCGTATCGCCGGCCCATTTCCATTGCTGGTTCCCGGTGCAGTCCATCGGGATTCCCCCGGCGTAGAGGCATTGGGAGACATAGTTGGTTCCGTTTTGGTCATAGGTCTGCCAGGCGTTGTTGCGCAGCGTCTTAATTCCATCGATCCAGAGATAGGAGTAGCTCACCGCCGTATCACGGTCATACTCATGCTTCCAGGTATACTGGTTGGCTGGGAGTCGTGCGTCGACCCGGGCGGTTTCCTGCTGCGTCAGGCGGCTTTGCTCGTCCTTCTCCGCAGCGGTAACAATCTGGTCATAGATGCTGTAGAACAGCGTATTCACCTTTTTGTGGTCGGTCAGAACCTCGCCGCCGCGCATTGCAAGATACTTCTCTCGGATTTTCTGGAAGAAGTCCTCGTCCTGCTCGTGGGAGGCGATGTACCAGTCGCCGGAAAGATCCTTAACCAATACAAAACGGTGCTGTACGCCGCTGGTATTCGAGGTCTGTCCCTCATCCAGAAAAGCGAAATGAACCTCGCTGTCCTCGGTGAGTTCGACAACAACGCAGTCGGAGGATTTTTCCTCGATCGAGGTGAGCCGCAGGCCATACTGATAGCGGTCAAGCCGCAGATCATTTTCCCGTGCCGACCGAGCCGCGCAGAGCATCTGAAGCGAAAGTTGATTCAGAATGCTGTTTTCATACTCTTCGTCGGTGCGGGGAGAAAAGAGGGTCAGAAGATTTTCCGCCTTCAGATTGGAAAGCGAGCGGTAGTAGCCGTCAAAATAATGATAAATCAGTTCGAGATGATCGTCCGCAAGATCATTGATCAGCTCGCTATCCCGCAGCGTGGCAAACTCCCCGATGATTTCCCTGCCGGAGGGGGTGGTTGGCGGTTCTATTTCGGCCAGAGACGATGAATCCGCAGGGAAGGGAAGCGGTTCCTCGGAGGACGCCTGCGAGGCGGGAGGGGCTACGATCGGAGGAAGAACAGGGGGCGGCTCCGACTCTGAGGCGAGTGAAGAGGCAGGAGGTCCCGAAACGGGCAGCTGGCCAAACACGCCGCTGGAAAGAACCAGAAGTCCGGTGAGCACCGCGACTCCGATCCCAGACAGAAATCCGATGGCAAAGGTCTTTTTACGGTTAATTTCGTCCATCGATACAATCACTCCTTATGGCCGCTTGCGCGGTAAGCCGTTCGCGATCACGCGCATCCGGACGATGGCCGGGTGCATTTTAATTAAGTGGCTGCTTTGCGGCTATTATATCATAATGTGCCGGAAAATTGTGAATTTTTTGCACCTTCCAGAATATTCTGTCAAAAAACCGCGCAGAAGCAGGGAGTCGCCCACGGAAAACAACGAGAATCGCAATTGCGGAAAGCGATTTATTTTGTTATACTGGGAAAAAACAAACAGAACCGCCCTTTGGCGGCGGACAGAGAAAGGCGGCGATGGTTTGACAATTGTGGTGATCGACGGACAGGGCGGCGGCATTGGCGCCCGGCTGATCGAACAGCTGCGCCCCCGGCTTCCCGAGGCGCAGATCATCGCGGTGGGCACCAACGGAGTGGCTACCGCGGCGATGCTGCGGGCCGGAGCAACGGTGGGAGCGACGGGAGAAAACGCCGCCGTTTTTAATTGCCGGGACGCGGATTTGATTGCCGGGCCGATCGGTATTATGCAGGCCAATGCGATGTATGGCGAGCTGACCCCCGCAATCGCCCGTGCGGTGGGGGAAAGCCCGGCGCGCCGGGTGCTGATTCCGGTCAGCCGCAGCAGAACCCATCTGGCGGGGATGGTCGAAAAGCCTGCCGCGCGGTACCTCGACGACGCGGTGGAGCTGCTCGTATCGCTCGCGGGGGAGGAATCACGATGAGAAGAGATCCCGAAGCGGTCGGTGCGTCAGCCGGATTGTGGCTGAAAATTCTTGCGGTGGTGCTGGTGCTGCTTTTTGCAGGGCCGTTGATTCCTCTGCTGCTCGTCGGTGTGCCCTTGCTTTACCGGGCGCTGAAAAAGAGCGGGCAGAAGCGGGCCGACGACGGGGCGTCTCCCCAGAGGGAGGAGCGAGCCGCGCTGGATTTCTCGCCGGTGTTCGATCAGCCGGCAATCCGCCGGGAAAAGCAGCCGGTCGCGGCCGGGAGCGCTGCGGTCGCTTCCTCGATTGCTGTTCCCGAGGAGCAGCGCCGCCACGCACAGGAGCTTCGTGATTTGCTGCGTGCCGGAATCATCGAGCAGGAGGAATACAACGAGAGAATGCAGGGGCTTAAAAACCGAACCGATTAATCTGTAAAACGGCGCAGCAAAACTGACGCCGTTTTACACTTTTAGGGAATCAATCCAGCTCGGGGCGGCCTTCGCCGGTGGGAACGGTTGATTCCGGGAAGCCGGCGCAGACGGTTGGAATGGAAATTTTTGATTCCGTTACAAACTGTTTATGAAATCACCGTCCACTTTGGTTGCTTTTTGGTGCTTGTATCGGTATAATAAGGGGATACAGAGAGGAGAAATGCCATGTTTACCAGCCTTTTTGCCGGCCTGACGCTGCAGCGGCTGCTCGCCCGTGTCATCGTATTGATGACCGCGATTCCGGTTCACGAGGCAGCCCACGCATGGGCCGCCGATAAGATGGGAGATCCGACCGCCCGCTATTATAAACGGATCAGCCTCAATCCGCTTGACCACATCGACCCGATCGGCGCCGCCATGATCCTGCTCTTCGGCTTTGGCTTTGCCAGACCGGTGCCGATTAACTCGCTGCATTTCAAGGATCGCACCAAGGGGATCATCGTGACCAGCCTCGCCGGCCCCCTTTCCAACGTATTGATGGCGCTTGTGTGCCTGATCGTTACCAAGCTGCTGGCGCTGGCCTATTACGCGTCGGGAGCAGGAATCCTTCTGGGCGTTTTTCAGGTTTTTTCCTATATGGTAAGCGTCAATCTTTCGCTCGCCGTCTTTAACCTTATCCCGCTGCCGCCGCTCGACGGCTATCATGCCATCTGTCCGCTTCTGCCGCGCGAGCTTTACTGGAAGATTCAGCCCTATGAGCAGCAGATGCTTTGGATGATTATCCTGCTCATCAGCTTCGGTGCGTTTGACGGCATCATCGGCTTTTTTGTCGGGGCGCTCTTCACCCTGCTCGACGCGATG
>CAZVAV010000221.1:0-4366 GCA_964625135.1 uncultured Oscillospiraceae bacterium
ATCCTTAATCTCCTTGGAATAGTTTTGAAAATCCCTGACGAGCTCCTTGGAATTTTCCCAGCCTCTCAGCAGCTTATCCCGTGTGGTAACAACAATTTCATTTTGATTCCCCATGATACTACCTCCTATTCATTTTGGGTAGTATTTGCCGGAAAGCATCGTTTATCCGCAAGGCTCAGAGGGCTTCATCGTTGTCGGAGGTCTCCGGAATTTGCTGATCCGTCGCAAGCTGGTTGATAATATCCCGGGAGGAAAGTCCATGCTCCTGCATGTAGGCATGAAGCTCCTGCATATCCGACTCCCGCTGCTTATTCATCAGCTCCTGACGCTGCTCCTTAAGCACCGCGAGATGGCTCGAATATTTTTGAATCTTTTCCTCGAGCTTCTCGATCTGCGCCATATAATTTCCATGTCCCTTTACTCCACGCGGCATAAAAATATCTCCCTTTCCGTTTTATGCTTCAATCATACCCGTTGCCGAGTAAAAAAATGCGCGAAATCGGACAAGGAACGCTTCTGCCAAAAGGATTTTTATGAGCAGGGATGGGAGGGCTCCTTGCAATGACAGCCGCCCTTGCAGCCTGAGCAGCCCACGCACTCACCGTTCTTTGCCTTTCGCGCCGCATAGCGCACGGCCAAAAATGCAGCGATCAAAATTGCTCCAAAAATCATCGACGTAACCATATGAGCCTCGCTTTCCGCCGCGCAAAAACGAAATCCTGCCCGCGCGGCGGGGTCAAGGATAGGATAACAAATCAGGCGTTGCTACCGACGGCAACCCCCTTCATTCTTTGATTGGGGTTGTAGCTCCTCAGCAGCAGCCACAGAAGCGCCGCCACACAGAGAAGCGCCAGCGCCTGCCCAATGCCAAAGGAGATGCCGTAAAAGAGCATCCCGCCGAGCTGGTTGATAAGAAAGGCCATCAGATAGGCCATACCGGTCATATAGCCGATGGCAAACCAGGTCCACTTAGCACTCATCATCTCGCGGCGGATCGCGCCGATCGCTGCGAAGCAGGGGGCGCAGGTCAGATTAAAGACCATAAACGCAAGCGCGCTCGCACCGGTGTGAAAGAGGGTCGGCAGAGCCGCCAGCAGCGCCGGATCGTCCTCGGCAACCTCGCCCAGACCAAACAGCACGCCAAAGGTGGCGACAACGTTTTCCTTTGCGACAAGCCCGGTGACACTGGCGACCGCAGCCTGCCAGTTGCCAAAGCCGAGCGGTGCGAAGAGCGGGGCAAGCAGGTTGCCGATGGCGGCAAGCATGCTTGCATCCTGATCCTCGACCATGCCAAAGCCCCCGGGGCGAAATCCGAAGTTCTGCAAGAACCAAATGACGCCGCAGGCCACAAAGATGACGGTACCCGCCTTGATGATAAAGGCCTTACCCCGCTCCCACAGGTGCAGCAGCACCCCCTTGGGAGCCGGGAGGTGGTACTGGGGAAGCTCCATAACAAAGGGAGCCGGATCGCCCGCAAACATCCTGGTCTTTTTCAGAAGGATGCCGGAGAGAATGACCATGAAGATTCCAAAGAAGTAGGTGGCGGGGCCCATCCAGGTAATTTCGGGGAAAACCGCGCCGGCAATCAGGGCAATGATTGGCAGCTTGGCGCCACAGGGGATAAAGGTGGTGGTCATGATGGTCATCCGGCGATCCTTTTCGCTTTCGATGGTGCGGGTCGCCATGATGCCCGGTACGCCGCATCCCGATGAAATCAGCATGGGGATGAAGCTCTTGCCCGAGAGACCGAATTTTCGGAAGATTCGATCCATAATGAAGGCGACGCGGGCCATATAGCCGCAGTCCTCCAAAACAGACAGGAAGAAGAAGAGGATCATCATCTGCGGAACAAACCCAAGCACCGCGCCCACACCGCCGATGATGCCGTCAACCACCAATCCAATCAGCCAGTCGGCCGCACCAACCGTCTCAAGCCAGCCGCTCACCGCGGGCTGGATCGTTTCCGCAAAGAGGGTATCGTTGGTCCAGTCTGTGACGATGGCGCCAAGCCACGAAACCGAGATATAATAGACCACAAACATAATCAGCGCGAATAGGGGAAGCGCCAGCCATCGGTTGGTAACGATCTGATCGATTCGATCCGAAGGGGTCATCCCCGGGTGTCTTTTTTGGACGCAGCCCTTGATCAGCCGCGCGATGTATCGGTATCGCTCGTTGGTGACGATGCTCTCGCTGTCGTCATCCAGCGCCTTCTCGCAGGCCGTGATGATTTCCTCGAGCCGCGCCTTAGCATCCCCGGAACAATCAAGCTTCTCCAGAACCTTGGAATCCCGCTCGAAGAGCTTGACCGCATACCAGCGCGCATTCTCGGCGGGAACAACATCCGCGACCAGACTTTGAACCTCCCCCAATGCCTGTTCCGCTTTTGCGTCAAAGCTGTGCTGCGGCACGGTTTTCGCCCCGGTTTGAGCCATCTGCACCGCGCGGTCGGTCAGCTCCTTGAGCCCCTCTCCCTTGATCGCCGCGGTTTCGATCACTGTGCAGCCCAGCGCGTCCGAAAGCTTCTTAACATCGATTTGATCTCCGTTTTTTCTGACAATGTCCATCATATTGAGCGCGATGATCACCGGAATTCCCATCTCGGTGAGCTGGGTGGTGAGATAGAGGTTTCGCTCGATGTTTGACGCGTCCACAAGGTTGATGATGACGTCGGGATGCTCGTTCATGATATAGTCCCGGGAGACCACCTCTTCAAGGGTATAGGGAGAAAGCGAATAGATGCCCGGCAGATCGGTGACGATCACATCCTTATGGCCGCGCAGCCTCCCCTCCTTTTTTTCCACCGTTACGCCAGGCCAGTTTCCCACATACTGGCTCGACCCGGTCAGGTCGTTGAACATTGTCGTTTTGCCGCAGTTGGGATTTCCTGCGAGCGTAAGCTTGATTGCCATGATTGATTTCCTCCTCTGCGGGAATCCCCGCTGACTACCAAAGTCTTTGAAGAATCGTAAGTTAGTCAAAGCTAACTATATAGGGTCAAACTACCCTTACCGCCCTTCGCGCGGCGTGCTATTCGACCAGAATATTTTGGGCATCCTCTTTACGGATTGACAGCTCATAGCCGCGCACCGTAACCTCCATCGGGTCGCCAAGCGGCGCGACCTTTCGCACATAAACAGCCGTCCCCTTGGTAATGCCCATGTCCATAATACGGCGCTTGAGCGCACCCTCACCGCCCAATCTGGTGACGGTAACCGTTTCTCCACATTTGATTTCTCTCAGTGTTTTCATTGCGCTCCTCCTTCTATCATAATTTTACTTGCCATGCTTTTGCTCAGTGCAACCCGAGTGTCCTTCACATTAACAATTAAATTACCGCCCATCTCGGAAACCACCGTCACGCTGCCGCCTTCCACAAAGCCAAGGCTTTCCAGAAAGCGTCGGGTTTCATCCTTGCCATGAACCTGCCTTACCGTAGCAATTTCTCCGCTGCGCGCCATCGTTAACGGCATAATAACAGCCACCGCCTTTCGTTAGTTGTAGCTAACTGTCGCTTCAAAAATTAAGGTTAGCTGCAACTAACCTCGTTTCTTTATACAGTCTACCGCAGCAAGGCCATTTTGTCAACCTTTTTTAGGAAATTTTATATCCGCAAGTCGTTATCGGTTGTTGCGGATCATCTCCCAAAACCGCTGCGCTTGGCTCGTTGTCAGATCACCAAGATTCGACACATTAAAAAATTCCATCATATCTTCAAGCGGACTTGCGCATCCGCGCTGCTCTTCCGCGATCCTGTTGATATAGTCCCACTTGGAATCGCTGTGCTCTGCCTGCTCCATCTCTCTCCCCCTGTTTGTCTTTGAGATAACCCCTTTGCCACAAGCTGTATGCGGCCATTTAACCGGATATGACCCTTCCGAAACCGACCTTGCCCAATCCGGTGAATGCGGCGATGTTTTCAAGCACCGTTCAAAATTATGTGAAGGAAACGGTTCTTTATCCGTTCCCCTTGGACTTTCCCCTCTATGCCGATCCTTTCTGCCCGGAGAATTTTCCTCCGAGTTTCCTCTTGACAGGCTCCCTCGATGGCCTTACAATAATAGAACTAACGTTCTTATGGGGGGCTTTCAGGTGGATGTATGGCAAAAGCTTACCATTTTGGCCGATGCCGCCAAATATGACGTGGCCTGTACCTCAAGCGGAACCGATCGCGGCGGTGCAAAGGGCTCGCTTGGCTCCTGCACGGCTCCGGGGATCTGCCACAGCTTTTCGGCGGACGGGCGGTGCATCTCACTGCTCAAGGTCCTGATGAGCAACGCCTGCGTTTACGACTGCAAATATTGCCAGAGCCGCCGCTCCAACGATTTTGTGCGGGCTTCCTTCACCCCGCGCGAGCTTGCCGACC
>CAZVAV010000222.1:0-4364 GCA_964625135.1 uncultured Oscillospiraceae bacterium
AAATCCGTCAAGCCCCATCGAGCAGACGTCGCCGCCGATGATCTTGCCGGAGCAGACCAGCAGATTCAGCCGGACATGCTCGGCTCCGCTCGGATGATTCTGAACCATGTAGGAATACCGCTTGCAGCGCTTGCCCTGATAGCGGGAGAGATCCATCCCTTGCTCGGTCTGGATGCGGTTGTAATTCTGATAGGTTTCATCGAATTCCTTGGGGATAATGACCTCGAGAACCTCACTCGGCTCGGCATCCACCGTCCAGCCCAGCGCCGCGAGAAATGCCTGCCGCTGCTCCTCGGTTTTGCCGGGCTGCTTCTTGATGGTCGCCGAAACAGCGGTGTCCCCGCCGGGAATCATCCAAAGCACCGCCCGACCTACGGCGAGCACCGCCAGCAGCATAACCAACAGCAGCGCGGAGCGCCGGAGCCTTCTCCCAAACGAAAAGGAAAACATCATCATACATTTCACCTCAGTGATGTATATGTCCGCAAATTCACCCAAAGAACGGGCATAAGCGCCATTCGCCTGTCCTTTTTGTAGAGTACGGCAGAAATGGTAGCACCTCATGGGATTATTTTGTGCAGGGTACTTGTCAACCCAGCAAAATCATACTATAATTAACCATAAGCGATGGAGGTTTTTAACCCGTTGCTGTGCAAAATACACAATATATCTGGAAGGTTTTAGATATATTGAAAGGGGCAGATGTAAATTGAAACAGTATCTTGCGGATAAGATCAGAAATGTTGCGCTGGTCGGACATGGTTCCTGCGGAAAGACCTCCCTTGCCGAGGCTCTTCTGTTTCGTTCCGGAGCCTCCGATCGTCTGGGTAAGGTGGAAAATGGAACCACTGTCTGCGACTATGATCCGGAGGAGATCAAGCGCGGAGCGTCGGTTTCCCTCTCTCTCGCTCCTTTAGAGTGGAACAATACCAAGATTAACGTGATCGATACCCCCGGCGCCTTCGATTTTGCAACCGGCATGGTGGAGGGTCTTCGCGCGGCGGGCAGTGTGATCATCGTTGTCTCGGCACGCAGCGGCGTAACGGTGGGCACCGAAAAGGCGTACCGGCTCGCCTGCGAGCAGAACAAGTCGATTCTGTTCTTCGTCAATAAAATGGACGCCGACCATGCCGACTTTTATAAGGTCATGGGGCAGCTTCGCGAGAAGTTCGGCTCGCATGTCTGCCCGATTGTCGTGCCCTATTCCGAGGGCGCGGGCGTCGAGTGCTACATTGATCTGGTTGGGAACAAGGCGTTCGTCCACGACAACGGAAACCGCCGCCAGGGCTCGATGCCGAACGTCGGCGGGTTCGTTGATGAATGCCGCAGCATCATTTCCGAGGCGGTCGCCGAGACGGAAGAGGATTTGATGGATAAGTTCTTTGGTGGCGGAACCTTCACCACCGAGGAAATGGTACGCGGAATCAACGAAGGACTGCGCACCCGCCAAATCTTCCCGGTGCTCTGCGGCTCGTCGCTGACGCTCGACGGCATTGACGCATTGCTTGACGCCATCGTCAATCATCTGCCCTCGGCGAAAAACGCATCGAACGAAATCGGCCTTCTCGCCGACGGTGAAGAGGTCGAGGTGAACTGCGACGTTCTTGAGCCGCTGGCCGCCTATGTCTTTAAGACCATCGCCGACCCGTTTATCGGAAAGCTCTCCTACGTCAAGGTTCTGTCGGGCAAGCTTTCGAGTGAAATCACCCCGGTCAATTCCCGCACCGGAAACCCCGAGCGGCTCGGCAAGCTGCTCTATATCACCGGCAAAAAGCAGGAGGATGTTTCCGCCGTACCAGCGGGGGATATCTGCGCCGTTGCCAAGCTGAGCGAAACGCTCACCGGCGATACCCTCTGTGATCCCAAGCGGGTTCTCTCGCTGCGGGGCGTCGGTTATCCGATGGCGACCCTCACCATGGCGCTGACCGCCAAGAAGAAGGGCGAGGAGGGCAAAATCGCGCAGAGCCTTGCCCGGCTGATTGAAGAGGATCCCGTCGTCACCTTTGTGCTGGATGCCGAAACCAAGCAGCAGCTGCTTTCCGGCTTGGGCGACCAGCACCTCGATGTCATTATCTCCCGCCTCAAGGCCAAGTTCGGCACCGAGGTCACATTGGATAAGCCCCGTGTCGCCTATCGCGAGACGATTCGCAAGAAGGTCAAGGTGCAGGGACGACATAAAAAGCAGTCGGGCGGCCACGGCCAGTTTGGCGACGTCTGGATTGAATTTGAGCCCTGCGACAGCGACGGCCTTGTCTTTGAGGAGAATGTTTTCGGCGGCTCGGTGCCGAGAAACTTCTTCCCGGCGGTCGAAAAGGGATTGCAGGACGCCATCAAGCGCGGAATGCTCGCCGGTTATCCGATGGTCGGCCTCAAGGCGACGCTTGTCGACGGCTCCTACCACCCGGTGGATTCCTCCGAAATGGCCTTTAAGACCGCCGCATCGCTGGCGTATAAGGCGGGAATTCCGCAGGCCAGCCCCGCCATCCTTGAGCCGATCGGCGGCCTCAAGGTCTATGTGCCGGATAACTACACCGGCGATATCATCGGCGACCTGAACAAGCGCCGGGGCCGCATTCTCGGAATGAATCCGTGGGGCGACGGCACCCAGGAAATTGTGGCGGAGGTGCCGATCAGCGAGATGTACGACTTTACCACCGTTCTGCGCTCGATGACCCAGGGACGCGGCAGCTTTACCCTCAACTTTGAGCGGTACGAACAGCTGCCCGGTCAGCTTGAGGCGTCGGTCATCGCCGAGGCCAAGGCGTTGAGCGAGGAAGAGTAACGAGAAAACCTCTTCTTATCCAGCAAGAGGCACTTCGGGGGGCGTTCGGCATTGCCGGACGTCCCCGAAGCAACAAAAAACAGGTTCAAAGCGGCTTGACAGGCGAAATCGGTCGTGTCATAATAAGCATACAACATTGGTGTGTAATTAAAGGAGGGGACTGTATGTGTTGTGTAGGAACCAAGCTTTTAATCCGGGACTACGACTATCTTGTGAGAAAATTCATCGACGCGGACGCTGTTTCCAAAGAGAACGCCGTGCCCTACGAGCAGCTCGGAATCGACCACGCTGAGCACATGTTTGCGCGGGACAATTTTATGAGCCTGTTGCTCACAGGGGAGATCCGCCGCACCAGAGCGGGCGGCTATTACCTGAAAAACAGCGGCAGTTCCCACTTTTCCCACTGTCCGCTGACCCAGAAGGCGCTGCGCGCCGGAAAATAAGTTCGGGACGGTGCCGGTAAGCGTGAAAATGCTTCCCGGCACCGCCCCATTTTAATCAGACCGTCTGCGCCTCCAGCTCATCCGCCAGTTCGTCCCAGCTTGTGATATAGCGCTGAGAAAGACGGCGGATCTCCGCTTCATCGGCGGCGGCGCTCCCATCGGCGATCGCCCAGACCGGAAATCCGGCCTCGGCGGCGGTGCGGATGGCATAGAGCGAA
Source organism: uncultured Oscillospiraceae bacterium (assembly GCA_964625135.1). GTDB lineage: Bacteria > Bacillota > Clostridia > Oscillospirales > Ruminococcaceae > Yanshouia. The sequence goes on from CAZVAV010000222.1 coordinate 3,444, forward strand.
TCCTCAAAGACGACCGTCTCCTCCACCGCGGCTCCAAGAAGCGACGCGGCCTTCAGAAAAAGGACGGGGCGATCCTTTTTGATTCCGCCCACATCCTCAACGGTCAGCAGCCGGTCGAGCAGCGGCGCAAGCCCCTTGGCCTCGATCACCGGGTCGGCAAGCTTGTGGGCGGTAAGGGTGGCAAGCGCCGTTTGAATTCCCCTCGCGCGCAGCGCATGAACCGCGCGCAGTGCCCCCGGCTTTGGAAACACCGTGGTCAGATAGCCTTCCAGCGCCATCCGGTCGCAGGACTCCCACAGCTCCTCCTGGGTACGGTCAAGGCGAAACTCCTCAATCAGCCAGGTTGCCGAGCCGTGCAGCCCAAGGGTATCCATCCGGCGAAAAATCCACTCGGACGGCTCAATGCCCAAACCGCTCAAAAAGTTATGCTCCAGCGTCCGCCACATCCCCATGGAATCGAGGAGCGTTCCGTCCATATCAAAGATCGCAGCTTTCATAAAGGCCTCCTGTGATGAGATTATCCCGTTCATGATACCATAGAAGTCGTTTTGGCACAACCGTCAACGACGAAACGCCAGATATTATGGCGCATCCGTGTGACGGATGTGCTATAATATCTGGGAGACGGCTATTATAATTTTATGGCCAACGATAGCAATCGATGATGAAAGGATGTCCTGACCATGTCACAGCTTCCGAAAATTCTGATTCTTTGCCCCACTAAGGAGCATCACCGCGCGCTGCTCGCCCAGACCCTGCCCGAGGCCGAGCTGATCTATGCGACCCCCGAGCAGGTGACCGAGCAGCAGATCGCCGAGGTCGACGCGATCTTTGGCAAGCCTGAGCCCTCGCTGCTAAAATATGCGAAGCGCCTGCGGTTTTTGCAGCTGCAAATAGCGGGAAGCGACGCCTACATTGCCC
>CAZVAV010000223.1:0-4362 GCA_964625135.1 uncultured Oscillospiraceae bacterium
ACTTTCGGTCTATGTTCCGCTGGGAATTGCCGAGGGGGAGCTCGATCAATACGCACAGCTCGCGGCGGTCAGCGGCGAATACCTGCGCTTTATCGAGGGGCTCTACGACTGGGAGGCGCCCACGGGCGTGATGCTCAACCAGCCGGTTCTGCCGCAGCAGGGCGAAGCGCAGGCGCTCCCGGTCACCGAGCAGGTGGCGCTCGACGGCATTACCATCGCCGAAGCGCTGAGCCGGGACGCCTTTACCCTCGCCTGCTCGCTCGATCTGACCGAGGACGGCGAAATTCTGCTGACGGTGGACGAGGGTGCCGAGATCATCAGCACGGTGGCGTTTGACCTGTTCTACCACGACGAGGAGACGAACTCCCTTTGGTATCTGGGCAGCGATTACGACGTCAACATGAGCGACGACGGCAGCCAGTATTGGGACAATTTCCGCAATGTGTGGACGATTATCAACGACAGGCTCTGCATGATGCAGGCACTCTCCTTTACCGACGACTATATTCTTTATACCGTGCCGGTGATCGTCAACGGCAGCGAGACCAATCTGCGGATGCTTTACCACATGGATACCGCCGAATATGAGGTCATCGGCACATGGGACGGCATCGACGGCGCAACCGGTATGAGCAGCCGCGAGGTCAATCAGCTCAAGGACGGCGATCAGGTGACCTTCCTCTTTTCTGCTGCCGATCTCGCGACCGGTGAGGGCTATGCGTTTGAGGGGGAGAGCTTTACGGTCAACGGGCCGGTGATCGCGGAGGAGGCGACCCTGTTCGACGGGACCTATTTCTATCAGTATGCCATCACCGATATCTTTGGAAACGACTACGAAAGCGACATGGCGATGATGACCTCGCTTGGCGGAGAGATCACCGTGGAGCTGGTGTAACAAAAAGAGGGAGATGATTCAGTTTGGAAAAGCATTGGAAAAAGGCGCTGACATCGTTCCTCTGCGCCGCAATTCTGTTTATTGGTATGGGTCCGGCGACCTCCTGCTTTGCGGCAGGCTGCCCATTGGCTACGTCCACGCCAAAATACACCAAGACCAAGACGGGAGATTTGCCGACCGCCTATATGGTGGGAGACCGGTTTATGAGCAGCGACGGCGCAAAGATTAAGCTCTATAACGCATGGGACAAATCGTGGGAGTCCTACACCCTCGACCCCGCCGACGTCAAGATTGACAACGGGACGCTGACCTCGAAGTTTCGGTTTGCCGAACCGGGGCTCAAGCGAGTGGTGCTCGCGCCTCGGGGCTATGATGTGACCCACGCCTATTATGTGCGGGTATCCGCAAAGCTGGAGCAGGATTTTGACGAGATCAAATCCTGTGAGCTGACGCGGGAGGCCACAACGCTGACCTATCAGGTCGGGGAGGGCTTTTTGGCGGATGAGATCACGGTGCGCTGCTACTATCAGGACGGCAGCAGTCAGGACTTGACCGGAAACGAGCTCTGCTTTGACGTCGATAAGGTCAACGTGCGGGATGGGTACAAATGGCAGGAGGCGGGCAAAAAGAAGGTCGTCGTAGCCGTCGGAGATTTTACAGCTACCTTTGATCTGACCGTCAAGCCGATGGCAACCAAAAAATCCGTGAAGAGCTGTGAGCTGCTGACCGAGCCGAAGACGCTCAGCTACAAGGTGGGAGACCGGTTTCGCGCGGAGGAGGTTTCCCTGCGGGTGACCTATACCGATGGCAAAACCGAGGACATCACGCACGAACAGCTGGATTTTAAGGTTGACAATGTGCAGCTCCATTCAAAATACAAGTTTGTACAGGCAGGCAAAAAGACGGTTGTCGTCAACTGGGGCGACTATCGCCACAAATTCACAATCAAGGTTTCGTGAAACAGTACGGCGCAACCCAAGGATGGTGTGCGTACGCTGGAGCTCCCGGACATATAAATCGCGCAGGAGGTAAGACAAGATGATGCCTTATGTAATCGGCGGAGTCGTCGTGGCAGTGGTCGTGATGTGGTTCATTTCAACCCAGCGCTCCCTTGCCATGCTTGACGAAAATATTAACAACGCCATGAGCCAGATCGGCGTGCAGCTTTCCAGCCGGTGGGACGCGCTTTCCGCGCTGCTGGATTTAACCAAGGGCTATGCCGCCCACGAATATCAAACCCTTTCGGAAACGATCCGGGCGCGCCGCCCCATCACCGCCGAAAGCTCGGCCAAGGACGCGGCGACGCAGGACAATATGATCATTCAGGCGATGGGACGCATCATGGCGGTGGCGGAGCAATACCCCACCCTTAAGGCTGACCAGAGCTATCAGAAAACGATGGACAGCGTCAATCAGTACGAGGGCATGGTGCGCCAAAGCAGGCTGGTCTATAACGACAGCGTCACCAAGCTCAACCGCCAAATCCGAATGTTTCCCACCTCGGTGATCGCGGGGATGCTCGGCTATCAAAAGCGGGACTATCTGGAAGCGCAGGAGCAAAAGGCGGATATGCCCAGCATGAAGTAAGGGGGACAGTCTGATGAAAGCAAAGCGGATTTTTTCCTGCTTGGCGGCAGCGGCGCTCTGCTTTGGATTAAGCGTTGCCGCCACGGCCGCCAATCGAGTCAACGAAATCGCGGTGGATGTCACCCTTTCTCCCGACGGCTCCGCCTTTCTTGTGCAGACATGGGACGGCAGCTTTTTTGAGGGAACCGAGTGCTATTTTCCGGTGACCCATCTGGGGGAGATCACCCTCGACGGGCTGACGGTAGCCGACGCGGACGGAGAATACCGGACGCTCGACGGCTGGCGGGTGGATGCCTCGTTTGAGGAAAAGGCCAAAACCTGCGGCCTCAATCCGGTGGACGACGGCTATGAGGTCTGCTGGGGCATCTCGCAATACGGGGACAATCGCTATGCCGTGGAGTATCGGCTGGGCGGTCTTGTGGGCGCTTATGACGATTACGACGGCTTTTTGTTCCAGTTTGTGCCCAGCGGGATGGGAACGCTGCCCACCAATGTGACGGTGCGAATCCACACACAGGACGGCACGATGCTCACCGAGCAAAATGCCGCGATCTGGGGCTTTGGCTTTGAAGGGCAGATCGGCTTTACCGAGGACGGTGGGGTGCTGGCCTATACCGAGACGTCGCTGAGCGAGGAAACGGACAGCGTCATTGTGATGCTCCAGCTCCAGAAGGGGGTACTGACCCCCACACGCGCGGTGAGCGGCTCGTTTGAGGAGGTCAAGACCCGCGCGTTTGAGGGCAGCGACTACGGCGAGGATGACGGGGGAGGCTTGTTTCCCTTTCTGCTGTTTGCCGTGCCGATCGGCATCGGGCTGCTGTGGTGGTTTGGCGGCGCCGAGGGGCGCAAGGTCAAAAAGCTGTACCGCTCCGCCAACTATTTCCGCGAAGCGCCGCTGGCCGGAAATCTGGAGGCGGCACACCGGCTGGCGCGGGATTTCTACCAGTCGGATGACGACGGCAATCTCATTGCCGCGACACTGATGCGGCTGCTGGCGGCGGGCTGTCTCGTGCCGCTGACCGAAAGTAACGTGGGCTTTATGGGTCGGGAAAAGGAGACCGTCTCGCTGCGGCTGGTGAAGCCCCCCGATTTTCGCAGCGTCGCCGCCAAGGAGCTCTATGCGCTGCTGACCCTCGCGGCGGGCAGCGATCAAATTTTGCAGGAGCGGGAGCTGGAAGGCTACTCCAAACGCAACTATCAGGCGATGCTGCGCGTGATGCAGAATGCCGAGCGGGACGGCCGGGAGACGCTGGTCGGCATCGGCTGTTATCGATCGGCAATGAAGCTGAGCGGACTGCACAACCTCTCGGAGCGCGGACAGGGACAGCTGATGAACCTGCTGGGATTTAAGAAATACCTGCTGGACTTCTCCCTGATCGGGGAGCGGGGGGTGTCGGAGGCGATCATCTGGCAGGATTACCTGACCTTTGCCACCCTGCTGGGCATCGCCGACCGGGTGATGGAGCAGCTCGGCAAGCTCTACCCGGACACCAGCGTTTATCAACGGCAGGCGCAGACCGCCTATTATGTGGCATACCGTTATCAGCGCGCCACCTGGGCTGCGGCGAAAAATGCCGAAAGCGCCGCCAAACGGGCGGCGGGCGGCGGTGGCTCCAGCTCGCGAGGCGGCGGAGGCGGCTTCTCCGGCGGCGGACACGGCGGCGGAACACGATAACGCACAAAATAGGCTTAACACAGAAAAGGAGCGGTATTGATGGGATTGTTTTCAAACAAGGATAAGCCCTGCCCGATCTGCGGGGGCGCGACGCCCCGGCTCTTGGCGACAAAGGTTGGGGGACAGCCGATCTGTGGAAAATGCGCCGGTGGCATCCTTGCCGACGACGACCTGATGAGCGGCTGGACGCTGGACCAGCTGCGGG
>CAZVAV010000224.1:0-4351 GCA_964625135.1 uncultured Oscillospiraceae bacterium
GGCTTTGCTGCGGGGATCATCAGCGGTGTAATGGAGGGGCTTCCCCTTTCCGAGACGGTTCGTCGGGGTTGTGCCATCGGCACCATCCAGATCATGCAGGTGAGCGACAATGAGGGGCTCCCCACCCGGGAGGAGCTGGAGCGTTTTCTCGACGAAAATCGTCAATCGGCGGGATGCTTCTGAGCCTTTGGTTCTAAAGCGGGTTGCTCCTCGTTTTTTGCGTCGTCGCCGGGTTTCTCTGCGGCTTCGATATTCGGATTCTTCTGAACGTGAAAATCCTTGATCTGATCGATCAGAAAAGAGGAGAACGTCACCGTCACAATCGAATAGGCGATGCGTTGCAGTGGAATATAGGAGAGCGATAACAGGAGCACCGTCAAATCGGTCGCAAGGTATGCAAGGGAAATGCGGCAGCCGGTCAGCTTGGAAATAGCAAGCGCCAGCGCGTCGTCGCCGCCGGTGGAACCACCCTGCCGCACCACCAGACCAACCCCGACGCCGACAAACCCTCCTCCCACGATTGCCGCCAGCAACGGATATGCCGAAAGGTCGGGCAGCAGCGGGGGCAGATGCTCCCACAGCGAGAAAAAACTGGCGAGGCTCAGCGTTGCAAAAGCCGATACCTTTAGGAAGTCCTTGCCCAGTGTCCGAAATGCCAGGGCATAGCAAAGAATATCCAAGAATGGCGAAACGAGAGAGGGCGCGATTTCCAGCCAGTGGTTGAGAAGCAGAATCATTCCCAGCACACCGCCCTCGGTAATTGCCGCCCGGCGATGAAGATTGACGATGCCAAAGGAAAGAATGGCGGTGCCAATCAAGATGATCAGAACCCTGCGTGTGGGAAATAAGTGCTTATTCCGACTGATGATTTCGGAAAACGTTTTTTTTAGGGAAGCCATAAGAAACCTCGCTTTTCTATTGTTTGACCGCGGTCATTTGAAAAATGGCCGCTTTACCAGTGTAAACCCTCGTACCATACGAATGTCAAGCGGGGCGTTAAAAGAAAGGACAGGATTCAGATGCAGCAAGATCGAAAGGTGAAGATGCTCGTCGAAGGAGCAAAAGTCCGCTATGAAAAATTTATGCCGAAGAACGTCCCGCTCGACCGGATCGAGCTGGTGTTCTGCGGTAGGGGAAGCAGCAACGAGGAGCTGCTTGCAGCGGGACACGACGCTGAAATTCTCTGCGTCGATGCGATCAGCCCGGTCGACCAAGAGCTGATTGCCGCGATGCCGAGGCTTCGGCTGATTCACTCGGAGGGGGTCGCTTTCAACTGCATCGACCTTGAGGCTGCCCGTGCCCGGGGAATCGATGTCTGCAACTGCAAGGGCTGCAATGCCGCCGCGGTAGCGGAGCAGGCAATTATGCTGATGCTTGAGCTGCTCCGGCATGGGCTGACCGGGGACGCGGCGGTGCGTGGCGGGCGTCAGATGGAGGTCAAGGAGCGCCTGATGACCGAGGGAATCACCGAGCTGGGTGAATGCAGCGTCGGGATGATCGGCTTTGGAGATATCGCTAAGGCAACTGCCCAACGGCTGTCTGCCTTTGGCTGCGAGCTGTTTTATTATACCCCCCACCGCAAGGACGTTGAAACCGAAAAACGGTATCATATCGCCTACCTTCCGCTTGAGGAACTGGTGACTCGCTGCGACATTGTGAGCATCCATACGGCGGTTACCGAACAAACGCGGGGCATGGTCAACCAAGAGCTGATCGCCCGGATGAAGAAAAATGCACTTTTGATCAATACCGCCCGCGGAGAAATTGTGGATAACCAGGCGCTGCGCACCGCGCTGATAGAAGGACGTATTCTCGGCGCGGGACTCGACACCATCTATCCCGAGCCGACCCCCGCCGATCATCCGCTGGTTGATCTGCCCGAGGGGGCACGGGAGCGGGTGGTGCTCGCTCCTCATCTGGGCGGCATTACGACTGGGAGCTTTCGCCGGGCGCATCGCACCATCTGGCGCAACGTCGAAGCGGTGCTCAAGGGGGAGCAACCGGAAAATATCGTCAACAGCCGGTAGAAAACGAAGAAGGTCTAAATTCGTTTCTTGTTTTGACATTTTTCCTTCATAATGATAAGATAAATTTATCTGACACAAAGGGAGAGAAAAGAATGAATCAAAAGGAAGCGGGCACATCGCCCAACCGCGAAAATGGCTTCGCCCTGTTGCCGTTTCTCGTCTTTATCGCAATCTATCTGGGCGCGGGATTGACCATGCAGGCGCGTGGGGTTGAGATGGCCTTCTATCAGTTCCCGTCGGTGGTGGCAATCTTTATTGCGGTGCTGGTTGCTTTCCTGATCAACAAGGGGAGCATCAACGAAAAATTCTCGGTCTTTGCCAAGGGGGCGGGGGACGAGGGGATCATGATTATGCTGATGATCTTCGTCCTTGCCGGAGCGTTTTCGGCGACCGCGAAGGCGATGGGCGGCGTGGACGCGACGGTCAGCCTTGGCCTCTCGCTGATTCCGGCTCGCTTTATCACGGCGGGTGTATTCATCATTTCATCCTTTCTTGCGGTGGCCACCGGTACCTCGATGGGCACGATCGGCGCGATTGTCCCGATTGCGATGGGCGTTTCCGAGAAGGCGGGGCTGAACCTCACGATGGTCATTGCCGCCTGCGTGGGCGGCGCGATGTTCGGCGACAACCTCTCGATGATTTCGGACACCACCATCTCCGCTACACGAACCCAGGGCTGCGAGCTGCGGGATAAATTTCGTCTCAACCTGCGGATTGCCGCACCGGCCGCCATCCTCAACATCGTCCTGCTGCTCGCTCTTGGTGCGCCGGTCAAAGTGGTTGCGCTCGATGGGCTGAGCTTTTCGTTCATCAAGGTGCTGCCCTATCTGCTGGTGCTGATTCTCGCACTGGTTGGCATGAACGTTTTTCTGGTTCTCACCATCGGGATCTTCTCGGCGGGCATCATCGGCATCGCCTCAGGAGATCTGACCGTCTTTACCTTCTCACAGGCGGTCTGGAAGGGCTTCACCGATATGAACGAGGTCTTTTTCCTTTCGCTCTTCTGTGGTGGGCTGGCCGCGATGACCAACCGCTACGGGGGGATTTCGTGGCTGATTACCCGGGTGCGCAAGCTGATCCGAGGGCCGAAATCTGCCCAGCTCGGGGTGTCCGCGCTGGTTTCGCTTGCCGACATCGCGGTGGCAAACAACACCGTCGCGATTTTGATCAGCGGGCCGATTGCCCGAGATATCTGCCGGGAGTACAAAATTGATCCGCGCAAGAGCGCTTCGCTGCTTGATATCTTCTCCTGTATTTTTCAGGGGATCATCCCCTACGGTGCGCAGATTCTGTTGGTTGGCAGCCTGACCGCCGGCGGGGTCAGCCCGGTGTCGATTCTACCGTTCCTGTGGTATCAGCAGCTGTTGGCGGTCTTTGCGCTGGCGTCGGTCTTCTTCCCCTATTCGGATGAGATCTGCCGCCGCGATCCGTGGAACTGGGAATATGATGTTGCCGAGTCGGGCGTCGCCCAACGGAAGGCGATTTTGGAAGGCAGTAGGGAATAGCATAAAAATACCGGACGGCGTCTAGATTGAACTGCCGTCCGGTTCGCCTTTTCTTTCAAATTTCGGGGTCGTGGAGGCGCTAAAGCGAGCCGCCGAACAGGAAGCTCCGATTACTTGCTTTCAATGGTGCAGGGCTCGAAGGCACCGATGGCCTGACAGACGTTGCAGACATCCGGTCTGGTCTCAAACACCGCGCCGCAAAAGGCGCAGCGATATCCCGGCTTGGAGGTCTTTGCCTTTTTCCTGATTTCCTCCTGAATTTTTTTCTGCTCACTGGCGCTTTGCTGGGTTGAAAAGAGCTTGGCATAGGCCATTAAAAACTGGCACTCATGTTCCTGTTCGATTGCAGCGACCTTCTGAAACATCTCGGCCAGCTCTTCAAAACCATCTTTCCGAGCTTGGCGGGCAAAGTCGGGATACATTGACCTCCATTCGCCGTATTCCCCGGCGGCTGCCTCCTGCAAATTGGCATCGCTGCTTTTGCGACCGTTGAGCAGCTGATACCAAATCTTTGCGTGGGCGGTTTCATTTTGAGCCATTCGTTCAAACAGCTCAACAATTTCGGTCTTGCCCTCCTGCCTTGCTTGATCCGCAAAAAATGTGTATTTATTTCTTGCGATTGACTCGCCGGCCAATGCTGCCCTGAGATTTTTTTCGGTTTGTGTTCCTTTGAAATCCATAAAATCGCTCCCTTTTCTAAAACAGATATCGAAATTAAAATTGCATGCTCTTCCCTAAGTGTTTAAATAGAAAGGGGTTATCTGCCCTTTTAAATGATAAACACCATATTATTTATCGAAAGTTGTGCTGAAAAATTAA
>CAZVAV010000225.1:0-4267 GCA_964625135.1 uncultured Oscillospiraceae bacterium
GCCGATCAAGGCCCAGCGCTGATCGACGAAGGGTGCATTGCTGTTGTAGAGGGAGAGATACTCCACCGAGGCAAAGTAGGAGGTTTGATCCAAAACAAAGGAATAGCCACCGTTTGGCAGCGGGATAAGCGGGAGCGACCGGATGTCGGGGTGACGCAGCACCGGCCCATTGATCAGGGTGGGAGAAAAGAGGAGGTCGTCATTTTGTTCGACGGCGAGAAGATAGGAGCCCTGCTTCTCGGAAAAAAGCTCGGAATAGGGAAGGAGCGAACGCAGATAGTCGGTTAAAAGGTCGATTCCCAAAACCCCGTAAACGGTTCCATCCTCGAGCATCAGCGGAATCGAGTAGGAGATGGCGGCCTTGGTGTCGCCCTGAAGCGAGAACGGGCTGGCGCTCCAGTAGCCATAATCCGAGGGAAGGGAGCGCTCCTTCGCGGCAACCGCCGCCTCATAGGGCTTGGACAGAAAGTCGTAGTAGACCTGCTGCTTGGTGGGGCCAAACTCGAAAAGTGGATGCCATGTGATATCCGTTGAGATGTTCAGCGCACGTACAACCGCAATGGGAGCGCGTTCGAGCAGCAGGTCGGCATTGCGGTGGGAGGGGGCGGAGGAGGGGTCGAGATCCCGAATATAGATGCCGGGCTTGCCGAGGGATTCTTCGCCCCACGAGAGCTCGTGGGTATTGAACACAACAAAGATGCCCGATACCCCCTTGCTGTAAAGGGTGGAAATCAGTTCATCGGAGATGTCGAGCAGCAGAGGAGTGCAGGCGTCTGAGCCGCTGTCGAGTGCGGCGAGATCCAGCGTTTTGGCGTCAAGCATCCGCTGGGTGGTCTGATTGATCCGCTCCGCCAGCAGTGACAGATCGGACCAGCTGTCCACCATCTCGCCCTCCAGATAGCTCTGTCGATTTTCCACCTGCTTCTGCAGGATATCCTCGGCATTGCGATCGAGCCGGGGGATCACGCCGCTCAAACGGATTCCCCCAATCAGAAGCAGCGCTTCCCACACAACGAGGAAGAACAGTGGGATCATAACGGTTCGGAAAACCGAACGCCCCTTTTGAAAACCGGAAGGACGATTCAAGGGCACCCCTTCTTTCTGCTTTTGATGGGAGCTTTCTGAAAACCCCATTTTCAGAAACGCCCTGGAAAAAATCAGCCGATCAGTGCCGCAAGCTTTGTCTGGATTTCGCGATACCAGCTTTCAAAATAGGCACTGTCGGTAAATTCGGCAGTCGCCTCCGAAAGGCTTTGTCCCTCGTCCAGACGCTGCCGGACGACCGTCCGATCCGCCCGGGCCCGATCACCCATCGAGTATTCCAGAATCGAGCGCGCGGCGGTTCCGTTTTGGAAGGCGCGTGGCGTGTACAGGGTGTGGCTGTTCACCGTGCCGACTGCCGCGGTGATAATCTGCTCGATTTCCTTGCTCACGTCAGGCTGCCGCGCCAGAATTGCGTCGACGCGGTTGGCGGATTTGGTTACCGGAAGATAGCCCGACGAGGTGGAAAAGGCAATGTTTCGTTCGTCGTCGGTGAACCACTTCAAAAACTGAACCGAGGCATATATCTCCGCCTCGCTCCCGGTGGTCACCACCATGCCGGCTCCCTGCTGAACGGCATAGGGCTTCCCGTTGGAAAATTGGGGGCAGGGGAAAACCTCCATTTCGATCGGGTAGCTCTGGGTGTCGCTGACAATCACCTGATTTGGGAAAAAGGTAGCGCCCGAGGAAGAGCCGATAAACGCAAGAATGTTGCCGGTTTTGATGTCGTCGCTGCGAAAACGCCCGGAGGAGGCAAAATAGCCCTTGATATAGGGGATATAGTAGTTGTCCCAGAGAACCCGCAGCACGTCGCGGTCAAAATTGAGGATTGTTTTTCCGTCCTGGAGAGAAAAAATCTCGCAGCCGAGCTGCATTGCGCCGATCAGGCAGTAATTGGCCATCGCGTCCCGTCCAAAAAAAGCTTTGCCGTCATTCGGAGCGGGGGTAAGACGGTCTGTCCACTCATAATAGGCTTGTGCGGTGGAGACCAGCCCCTCTATCGTCGAAAAATCCTCGTAGGAGGCGCCGGTTGCGGCGGCAAAGACCTCCCAGTCGGTTTGGTTGAGCATAAAAACCTCGGTGGATTTGGCAATCGGAAAAATCTTAATCGAATCCCCGCCCGAAAAGCGCCCCTCGTTGAGATAGCTCTCCACAAAGCGGGATAGCTCCTCCTCCGAAAGGTAGGGGCGCAGATCGGCCGCCAGCCCGAGCTGATCCACCGCATAGGCGGTGTCGGCGTAGGCGGCAAAGATGTTGGGGATTTCCCCCGCGCCGACCTTCCCCTGTGCCGCGGCGAGCACATTGGTCTCAAGATCATTGACCGAGCCTTGGCCAAAGCTCTCGACAAAGATCCCCTGCTCCTTGCCCACCGTCTCGTTAAACTGCGCCACCAGCGTGTTAAAGGAGGAGAGCTGGGTTCCGTTATAATACGTCCAAATCGTCACGGTGACCGGCTTGTCCGGATTGAGCTGATCGGCGGATTGCGGATTAAGACCTGCTCCTCCCTGCGCGCATCCGCTCAGGAGAAGAACGACCGCAAGCATGGCCGCCGACAGACGGGCTTTGATGGTGTTCATGAAATAGGCTTCCTTTCGTTTTGCATCCTCGATTTTCACGATGAATGAAATGGGGGAGCAGGCTTAAAATGAAATATTTTACAGTTTCTATTCCTGATAAATCATATCATATTGCTCCGTGTGTTTCAATCAAAAACACAGAAAATCGCCCAAGAAAGGGCATGACAAAGGGGCTGTGCCGACATGCATCAAAATGCTTGCCGGCACAGCCCCTATGCGCTACGCAGATCGGTCAACTGAGAACCGCTTTTTGATCAAAGGCCAGCGGGCTTCCCTGCTGCTTTAGGCCGCCTTTTTTTCCGCGGCGTACTTTACCAGCGTCTCAAGGAAGTTCAGGCAGACCTCCACGTCGCAGAGGGCCTCCGCCTTTCTGCCTTGATACAGGGCGAGGCTGCAATCGTTTTCGGGGTGGAACTGTACGCCCAGGCAGAAGGTCTTGGTTTTGTTTTCGATTCCCTCGATGATCTCGATGCCGTTGACGTTCGTTGTGGCAACGACAGTCAGGTCGGTGCCTTCCACGCTCTTGATCGCCTGATGATGCCAAGAGGAGACGTTCTTCAGCGAAGTGGCTCCCACAATGTCATAGAGCCAGGTGGAATCGGTGCTGATCGAATCCACATCATGGCGGGCATAGGTGCGATGGGGTGCGCCGACAGGCATTCTGTGCTCGTCGTTGTAGGACTTGTCCTGCGCCGCATAGTAGTCGGGGATGTCCTGCAAAAAGTCGCAGCCGGAAACAATGCCCATGATCTGCTCGCCACGGCAAACGCCAAAGGTGGGAACGTCGTTTGCAATGCAGTAAGCCATCAGGGTGTAGTCGGAGATGTCGCGGGTGGCGTTGATTTCCTCGCCCTTGTTGGCTTCCTTCTGAGGAACGGCAAAGAGAGAGGGGCTGACGTCTTCGCCGCCGGTAAAGAACACGCCGTCAATGCCTTCCATTACCTTGGCGACATTGCTCTTCGAGAAATTCTTGCTCTTGACAACGTCGGCATAGGCCTGCTTGAGCATGCCGCTTGTTTCAAGATACTGATCCTGAATCATGCCCTTTTCATCATAGGCCACAGCGGTGCTGATGACCTTATCCAGCTCAACAGGGATACCGCCGGCGGCGGTAATTACATGCTTCATGTAGGAGTAGTCCTGAGAATTGCTTTTCCATGAAATTCCGATTACGGGCTTGTCGTTCCCGACGGCTTCGGTGTTTGTCGCGAAAGCTCCGACCGACAGGCTGAGCATCATGGCAAGAACCAACAGCAGAGAAAGAATCTTATGTCCTGCGCTTCGTTTCATGTCTAATCTCCTTCAATCTTATAAATTATAAGCAAAAATTACAAACTGTTATGTAAATAATTTGCTTATATTGTTATATTATCCCCCTCGGTTTCATTTGTCAAGAGGAAGCAGCATCAATGCCACGCCTGTCTCACAAACCGACAAACTGCACAACGGTTTCAAATCAAGATAGTTTCCCCCTCTCAATTGGCCTAATATTTCATATTTTCAAATGGTTTTAGGTCGCGTTTTATATCTCGTGCTCGTAAACTTTGTGCACAATTACATTTATGAGACAGGCGTGTGCATCGCATAACTCGTACTTGCTACGAAAATAACTCGTAGCCCCTGCACCTTGAAAAATAGGCTTTCAACGC
>CAZVAV010000226.1:0-4244 GCA_964625135.1 uncultured Oscillospiraceae bacterium
GCTTTCCCTCGACCAAGCCGATGGTCAGCCGGGCGGCGTAGACTGGAACATTCAGCTCCTTGAGCAGGTAGCTTAGGCCTCCGATATGATCCTCATGACCATGGGTCAGGAAAACACCGCGAACCTTGTCCCGATTTTGTACCACGTAGGTGAAATCTGGAATTACCAGATCGATTCCAGGCATGTCATCATCGGGAAACGCGAGACCGCAGTCCACAATAACAATATCCTGCTGGGTCTCGATGACCGTCATATTTTTGCCAATTTCGCCAAGGCCGCCAAGCGGAATGATGCGAACCGGATTTTTCGCCTCTCCCTTATTTTGACGGGGTCTGCGCCCGTTCTTCTTCGGTCCGGGCTGCTGCGCCACGGGCTCCTTTGGTGCGGGAACACTCCCGTTTGGAGTGGTAGGAGCCTCCTGCACAATCGCCTTCTTTTTCGGGCGTCCTCGATGCTGTGCGGGCCTGGCGGGGGATTGTTCTCCCTCCGGCTTTTCTTTTGTGCCCTGCACCGTATCGTTTGATTCCACCGGCTTGCGATCGTTTCTCTTCGGGGTGCTCTGGGGGCGTTCAGGCGGCGGCGCGACCTTTTCCGTCTCCGGAAAAAGCTCGGTGATGCTTGCGACCAGACGATCTGCATCGAGCTCTACCCTTCCGTACAGGCCGGTTTCGTCGAGAACTGCGGTCTCAGAGCTTTTCGGCTGCGAATTGGACGTACCTTTACTACGCCGTGGAAAAAAACGTCTTCCCTCGGCTCCCTTATTGTTGTTTTCTGGCACTCATAACCCTCCAAATTCAGTTTTCATTGTCTACCGACAGAAACTGTCGGCAATATTATGTAAGTTCCGCTGATCATTTCCGGTCCACAGCGAAAAAAAACAAATCATAATTCGGGCGGTTTCCAACAAAACCCACTCGCATATTGGATTATTATATCGTGATCTTCCGAAATTGTCAATCTCCAGCCCCGGTGGGTGGGCAGGCGAAATATCATGTTGTGTTTCACATCCCTATTGTGCCCTGCGTATCGATATACTATAATGGATGTTAGCACAGGATCGGAGGTTTTTTATGTCGATCTCACAGGAACAAAAAAGCACAGTCACCATCTTCACCGATGGAGCCTGCTCAGGAAATCCCGGGCCGGGCGGATGGGGCGCAATTCTTCGCCACCGCGAAAGCGAACGGGAGCTTTCGGGCGGAGAGGCACAGACGACAAACAATCGAATGGAGCTCACCGCCGCGATTGAGGCTCTTTCTGCCCTCAAGCGCCCCTGCTCTGTTACGCTGTATAGCGATTCGCGCTATCTGATCGATGCCATTGAGAAGGGCTGGGCAAAGGGCTGGCGGGCGCGCGGCTGGATTAAAGCGGATAAGAAGCCCGCGCTGAATGTCGACCTTTGGGAACGGCTGCTCGCTCTGCTGGAAGTCCATGAAGTACGCTTTGTCTGGGTCAAAGGTCATAACGAACACCCGGAAAATGAGCGCTGCGATAAAATGGCGGTTGCGGAAAGCAAAAAATTTTAAAAAGCCCTTGCATTTCTATACTAAATTGGTATAGAATAATAATTGACCAAATTAGTAAACTTTAATCCTTTTCTTCTTTTGTGCGGTATATAGGCCGCAGACAGAATATGCACGGTGATTTATCGCCGTCCTGGAGGAATTAACCATGGAAAAACGCTTTGTATATGCGGATCACTCTGCAACCACCCCTGTTTCCAAGCCGGTTCTCAATGCAATGCTTCCCTATCTGACCGAAGGGTATGGCAACCCTTCGAGTATCTATTCCAAAGGACGCGAGGCGAAAAAAGCGCTTGAGGCGGCTCGTGAGCAGGTTGCTGCCGCAATCGGCGCCAAGTCCTCGGAGATTTATTTTACCTCCTGCGGCACCGAATCGGACAATTGGGCGATTAAGGGCGCTGCCGCTGTGGGAGCCCGCAAGAAAAAGCGCCATCTGATCACTACCAACTTTGAGCATCACGCGGTGCTGCACACCATGCAGGCTCTCGAAAAAGAAGGATTTGAGGTCACCTATCTGCCGGTTGATTCACAGGGCTTGATCACCGCCGAGCAGGTTCGTGAAGCGATTCGTCCCGATACCGCGCTGGTCAGCATCATGTATGCCAACAATGAAATCGGCACTGTTCTTCCCATTCCTGAAATTGGCGCGGTCTGCCGCGAGGCGAAGGTTTTGTTTCATACCGACGCGGTGCAGGCGGTCGGCAACGTGCCGATCGATGTAACCGATCAGAAAATCGATCTGCTTTCTCTGTCCGGCCATAAGCTCAACGCACCCAAGGGGGTCGGGGTGCTCTACCAGCGCAGCGGCCTTGTGATTGATCCCTTCATGCATGGCGGCGGACAGGAGCGCGGACGCCGGGCAGGAACCGAAAATCTCGCCTCGATTATGGGATTGGCCGCCGCGATCACCATTGCGACCTTTGATATCGAAAAACGTTCTGCCCATAAAGCGGAAATGCGCGATTTTCTCATTGATGGACTTTTAGGGCAGGTTCCCCGCTGTCGGCTTAATGGCAGTCGTGAGCACCGCCTGCCCGGAAGTCTCAACATTTCCTTTGAGGGAATCGAAGGAGAATCGCTGCTGCTGCTGCTCGATATGAACGGCATCTGCGCCTCCTCCGGATCGGCCTGCACCTCCGGCTCGCTCGACCCAAGCCATGTACTGCTTGCCATCGGGCTGCCGCACGAGATCGCGCATGGCTCTCTGCGCCTCTCTCTCGGAGATGAAAATACAATGGAGGACGCCCGCTATATCCTCGAAACCCTCCCCCCTATTATCGAACGCCTTCGCGCCATGTCTCCCGTTTGGGAAAAGCTGATGGCACAAGAGCAAGCTCAGGCCGCGCGCTGACGGCAGAAAGGACGAAAAAAGCTATGCTGTATTCTGAAAAAGTTCTTGATCACTTCTCCAATCCCCGCAACGTTGGCGAGCTGCCCGACGCAAACGGCGTCGGCGAAGTAGGCAATGCTGTCTGCGGCGATATCATGAAGATGTATCTTAAAATCGAAAACGGCGTCATTCAGGACGTCAAATTCAAAACCTTTGGATGTGGGGCTGCCATTGCCACCAGCTCAATGGCAACCGAGCTGATCAAGGGCAAAACCCTCGAGGAGGCGCTGGGGCTCAGTAACAAGGCGGTCATTACCGCTCTCGACGGTCTTCCCCCTGCCAAGATTCATTGCTCCGTACTCGCCGAACAGGCGGTTCGTGCAGCGCTGGCCGACTATTACCGCCGACAGGGCGTTGATCCCGAGCCCATCGTCGGCAAGCTTGAGGAGGATCCGCATCACTGTGAGAGCTGCTCCTCCTGTTCCAATCATTAAGCCATCCTCATTCCTTTCCCTTTCCTAAGCCGTCCGCAGCAAGGTGCCGGAGATACCGGGTCGTTGCTGCGGGCGGCGTCCTTTATTCAACGAGGACTTGATTCTCTCTATTCCCGCCGTCCAACCATTGCAGCAGCGCATCGAGCTGCTCTTCCGAAAAGACCATAATGCCATTTTTGCGCAACAGAGCGGCGGTGACCCCTTCACCGGGGATTCTTTTACCCGAGAAGCTCCCGTCATAAATGGTATTTGTCCCACAGGAGGGGCTCCTTTCTTTGAGCAATGCACAGCGGCAGCCTTCTGTCCGAGCGCGCAGCAGTGTCAGCTTCGCTCCTCTCTCAAAGGCGTCGGTGACATCCTCCCCCTCACGGCTCCACACGCTGTTACCCCGAAGCTCAGCCGGGCTTCGGGGGGTGTCCAGTCCTCCAAGCTGTTCGGGGCAGACCGGAACAAGGGTGTGATTGCCAAGCAGCGGGGCAATCGATGCAAAATCAAATCCGCCCCCGTCATATCGGCAATTCTCTCCCAGTAGGCAAGCACTGACCAACAATTTCATAGTTCCTCCGATTGCACGACCTTTGTGAAAGCAGAAGGAAGGCACAACGGAATCACCATTGCGCCCTCCTTCTTTTTAGATCAAAATCACTTCCGCTTTATTCCTCTTCCGTGGCCGAAAGCGAGCCTTGGTTGGCGGCCTTGAGATAAGCATTGATAAATCCATCAAGATCTCCATCCATCACCGCATTGATGTTCCCGCTTTCAAATCCGGTACGGTGATCCTTTGCCAACGTATAGGGCATAAAAACATAGGATCGAATCTGGCTGCCCCAGGCGATTTCCTTTTGAATCCCCTTAATGTCGTCGATCTTATCAAGGTGCTCACGTTCCTTGATCTCG
>CAZVAV010000227.1:0-3354 GCA_964625135.1 uncultured Oscillospiraceae bacterium
GTCAGCGGCAAGGGCGGCGTCGGAAAATCGCTGGTCACTTCGCTTCTGGCGGTCAGCGCGCGCCGCCGCGGCTACGAAACGGCGATTCTCGACGCGGACATCACCGGCCCGTCGATTCCCCGCGCCTTCGGCATTGCCGGACGAGCCGAGAGCGACGGCGAGCTGCTTCATCCCCGCGTCGCCAAAAACGGCGTTGAGGTGATGAGCATCAACCTGCTGCTTGAACAGGACACCGACCCGGTTGTTTGGCGCGGCCCGGTCATCGCCGGGGTGGTCAAGCAATTCTGGACCGATGTGCTCTGGCGGGACATCGACGTGATGTTCATCGACATGCCCCCCGGAACCGGCGACGTCCCGCTGACCGTGTTCCAGTCGATCCCGGTGGACGGCATCCTGATCGTCGCCTCCCCGCAGGAGCTGGTTTCGATGATCGTCGAAAAGGCGGTCAAGATGGCCGAGATGATGAACGTCCCGATCCTCGGCCTGATCGAAAACATGAGCTATTTCGAGTGTCCCGACTGCGGTAAGCAGGTTTCAATCTTCGGCGAGAGCCACATCGAGGAGGTCGCCGCCGCACACGGCACCCATGTGCTGGCCAGGCTCCCGATCCGGCCGGAATTTGCCGCCGCGGTCGATGCCGGCGCAATCGACTCAATTTCGGGCGGAGACTGGCTCGCCCGCGCGGTCGACGCGATCGACGCACTGTAATTGCTGTTTGATTAGGGGCTGAGACAGAATAGCCCTATAGAAAAATATTGCACAAAACAACACTTGATTTGGGACTATCGAAATCTCATCTCAAGTGTTGTTTTGCTTTTTGGTCTGTTTATTTGTGCATCTTGCTATTAAAAATGCATTGTGTCTCAGCTACTTCTAATGCTTTAGAATCAAAATCAGACCCGAAACGGCCATAAAGCCATAGACCGCGTGGCGCAGCGCGTTGCCGTCGAGCCGGGAAAACACACGCTTGCCCAAATTGCCTCCCAGCAGCACCGCAAAAATCCCCAGCCCCCACAGGCTCAGCTCCAGCTTGCCGCAGAGGCCGTTATACGTGCGCGCCAGATTGACGTACACATTGCTCAGCACCGTATAAACCTGTACACTCGCGATATACTCCTCGTTGCTGTTGGAATCCGAGAGATAATAGGCGCTGATCGGCGGGCCACCCATTCCAAACAGGGTGCTCATCACCCCGCCGAGCGTTCCGGCGATGACAGCGTTGGTTTTGGTGGGGCGAATCCGGATTTTGCTCGAGAAGATGAGAAAATAAATGCTCAACGTCAGCATCATAAAGCCGAGCAGCCGCTTGATCAAAACCTCGTCGAGCGCCATCGAAACCCGCACCAAAAAGGTACTGACAACCAGATAGGCCATCAGCGGAACCACCACCTTGCGGATCGAGACGAACTTGCGGTAGCGAATGGTCAAAAAAATACTGCTGGTCATCCCCAGCAGACCGTTGACCATCACCGCGGAAAGGGTACTTGGCATCAGATAAGGGAGAAACATCATGGCAAACACCCCAAATCCGAAGCCGCAAACCGATTGAATCACGCTACCCCCCACGCAGATGATAAAAAACAACAATACGGAGCTCCACTCCATCGCCGCATCCCCTTTTTTCTGTTCGGAAACGGCGGGCAGCCCCGCCTAATTTCTGTTGGTTTTATCATAACAGATGGGGATCGAATTGTAAAGAACGTCAAAGAATTGCGTTAAACCTCCCCGGCGTTTTTATAAAACTCACGCTCGCGCCGGTCGGAGCGGGCTGCCTCGGCCATATTCTCGGCGAGCATTTTGGCACGCACCGCAAAGCGGAGCTCGGGCGCAACCAGCCATCTCTCGATCGTTTGGTAATAGCCCGCCGCCGTATTGAGCCATTCCAGCGAAATTATTTGCTCCCCCTCGGCGGCGGAAATCCGAAGAAGCGGCTCGGGCGCGGCTATCAGCTCGGGCACAGGCTTGTCCAATGCGGAAAAATCTCCCCGCTGGGCCTGAAGCTGTACCCAAAGCAGCGAGAGTAGGAAGGAAAATCCAAGCAGGGTCAGTAAAAAGGAAAGCAGCAGGGGACGCAGCCGTCCCCCGCAAAGCAGTCTGATTCGGTTCAGGGGTGATTCATCCCTTCTAGCAACAGCCCGGCCAAGGCGTCGCCCGCCGCCTTGGCGGTGCGCTCTGCCTCCTCAAGGGTGTTGGCATGGGAGCCAAGCTCGAGCAGCAGCGCGCCGGAGGATAGCTGCTGGTTATATTTTCGATAGGAAAAAAGGATGGGGCGGGTCAGGCCGGGGGCTTCCTGCTCAATTCTTGAACAGAACGCGGCGGCAAAGCTCAGGTTTTGCTGCCAGTTGGGCAGCAGCCCGCTGTCGTCGTCGCAGTTAGAAACGATCATCAGCTGGGCATATTTCTCCCCGTTGATGACGGCGGTCGGCTTGACGATTAAGCCGCCCTCCCGCTCGATCGCGTCGCGGTGCAGGTCGAGCACCACCTTGATGGTGGGATATTGCTGGAGGTACCGCTTGATCGACCGGTAGCTGTTGGCATAGGAGCCGTTGTAGGAGGGGTAGTCGTGCTGATCGGTATCGTGTACCACACCGATTCCGTGCTCGCGCAGCGTTTGCGCCATCACCGCCCCCACCGCGACCATGTTGTTATTGTTATCGGTCGAGCGCCAGTTATACCGATTGTCGTAGCTGTCTCCGTCGTAGGGGGCAAAGCTCTCGGTCGCATGGGTGTGATAGATCAGCACCTGCGGCTCGGCTGTCTGGGTAAGAACCGGCGCGGCGGGCATTTTGAGCAGCGCCGCAAGCTCCTCCTTCGTATGTTGGGTATCGTTTCGCAGCCAGTAATTTCCGATTTGAAACGCCGACTGGGTAGCCGCGCCCGAAAAATCCTCCAAAAGCACCGGCCTGCGGTACTCCGCGGGAATCTCCGGCGGGATGTAGGGCAGCGGCTTCGCCCCCTCCGGCAGCCCCCCGACCGGAAGCCCCGGCGAGGAATCGTCATCAGAGGGCGGAATCTCGACCGCCGAAGCCGAGGGGGCGACGGGCTGCTGCGGCGCGGGGCTTCTCACAGCCGGGGGAGCTTCCTCCCAGCCGTTTTGCAGCCCGGAAAAGAGCGCGGATACCGCCCCCTCCGGCATCGACAGCACCGCCGAAAGGAGAGCCGCGCGGGAGAGGAGCGGCGCGAAAATAACGCGCACCGAAAACACCGCCGCGCCGATGAGCACGGCGGTGATAACCCCCGCCAAGAGCTTTGTTGTCCTTCGTTTTTCTCCTCGTCTCACCAAAAGCGCTCCCCTTTTTGCCGCAGCTTGTTCGGTCTATTTCTATGCGGCAGGGGCGCGGACTATGACAATTT
>CAZVAV010000227.1:3364-4238 GCA_964625135.1 uncultured Oscillospiraceae bacterium
AGCGCGGAGAGCTCCTCCGGGGTCAGGGTCGGCTGGAGCGCCCGGTTGATCGCGCCGGACAGGATCGACGCGCCCTGCGAAATAATCCGGTCGATGTCCCTCGGGGTGGCCATCAGCGGCGCGGACGGCTGCTCGTCCTCCTCACAAAGCTCTGCCGCGTCAACCACCGTCGGAATTCCAAGCGCGAGCACCGGAACGCCCAGCGTTTCCTTTGAGAGAGCGGCCCGGCTGTTGAGCACCCCCGAGCCGGGCGAAATCCCGCTGTCCGAAAGCTGGATGGTTCGCCCAAGCCGGGTCATCGACCGGGCGGCGAGGGCGTCCACCGCGATGACCGACCGAAATTCCCCGTCCCGCAGCAGCAGCGCCACCAGCTCGGCCACCTCAAAGCCGGTCTCCCCCATGACGCCGGGAGCAAGCGCACAGACCGGACGCACCCCCGAAAGCCCGATCTGCCGCAGCAGCTCTTCGGGCAGATGCCGGGTGGCCAAAATTCCCTTTGCCGTTTCGGGGCCGAGCAGGTCGGGGGTGATGGCGCGGTTGCCCAAGCCCACTACCAGAGCGGGGCCCTCGGGCAGCAGCTCCCGCAGCGAGGCGGCCAGCTGCTCGGTCAGCGCTTCCTGCTCCTCGAGCGAGCCCTCCAGCGTCAGATAATGCCCACGCGGGCGGCCAAGACGCTTTGCGGCGCCCTCGGTCTCAATTCTTACCATGGTGCGCAGCAGCTTCCCCTCCCGGGTTTCCTCGCAGAATACCCCCTCCGGCAGCCGACCATCCCCGGTATCGGCCGCCTCGAGCGCCAGATCGGTTCTGGGCGCGGCAAATTTTTTCATCGGATTCCCCCATCAAATAATTTTTAGAAAGGTGTTGATTTTTGGCC
>CAZVAV010000228.1:0-4233 GCA_964625135.1 uncultured Oscillospiraceae bacterium
ACGAGCCGACTACCAGAATGCCGGGGCCGAGGGCGTGAAGTTTTTCCTTTAGGGTATACTGCTTTTGACTGGGCGCTTTTGTCTGATTGTTGTCCATGAAAAAGCCTCCTTACAGATCGGGTTTGATCGATCATAAAACAGTCCCGGAACCGCGCCGCGGCCCCCTTGCTAGCCTTCCTGAGGATGCAGCATAATATCAAGAATTTCCAGATCGGTGGATTTCATTCCCACACAGCCCACCCGGCCGATGTTGCGGATGGTTCGTTCCACATCCCCCTGCACCAGTCCTTCCCCGTTTGAGAAGACGTCATGCTGCGCACCCATATAGTGCGCCATGATGGCTGCGTCGACCGCCGATGCGATCTTGGCCGCACAGGAGGGCTTGGCGCCGTCGCAGACGATGCCGCCCACATTGGCGATGGTGTTGATGATGGTGCGGGAAATTTCGTCATAGCCGCCGCCGTGCAGGTAGGTAATTCCCGCACCCGCGCCGCAGGCCGCGCTGACCGCGCCGCAGTAGGCGGACAGGTTTCCGATATACTTTTTCTGGTGCAGTGCGATCAGGTTGCTGACCACCAGCGCGCGGTAGAGCCGCTCCTGCGGAAGGCCAAGCTCATGGGCGTATTCGATGACCGGCAGTGAGGCGGTCATCCCCTGATTGCCGCTGCCGGAGTTGATGACCACCGGAAGCGAGCAGCCGCTCATCCGGGCATCCGACCCCGCCGCGGCTCGGGCTCTGGCTCGAACCTTGATGTCGTTGCCATAGACCCGCAGCAGCGTTTTTCCCACGTTGGCTCCATAGCTGCCCCGCAGCCCCTCGTCCGAGATCGCGCTGTTCATGTTGATCTGGTTGTCGAGTACCCCGCGCACGTCGTCGAGCTTGACCTCGTCGGCAAAGGAGAGGATATCCCGGACGTTGAGCAGGCTTTTGTCCCCGAGCGCGCATCCAGCGCAGTGCTCGTTATCGCGGCGGTAGACGTCCTTTCCGTCCACCGTCATGCGGATGATGTTGGTGTGCCGATTTTCAATTTCGACCTCGGCGCTGTGCTCCCCGGCATAGACGCAGGCGAGCAGATAGAGGTTGGCCACCCCCTCGGCAAGCTGGCTCTCGCAGTAGCCGGTGCCGACCAGCCCGGCGGTTTCGGTGATCACGGCGGGGGAGATTCCTTCCAGAACCTCCAGCTCGCGCGCCGCATCGCCGCCAAGCGCCCCGAGGATGGCGGCGGCCTCGATGCCCTTGAGGCCGCCGGAGTTCGGAACCGTGACCCCCTGCACATTCTTAACGATGTTGCCGCTGCACCGCATCATCATCCGCTCGGGCCGACGACCGAGCAGCTCCGCCGCCTTGGCGGCGGCAAAGGCGATGGCGATGGGCTCGGTACATCCCAGCGCGGGCACCAGCTCGCTGTGCAGGATTTCCACATAGTTATCGTAACAGTGTTGCTCCATCGTGTTCCTCCCGGCGTTATTTCTTCATGCGGAAGCAGAACCGGCAGACCCCATGGGTGAAGATATGCTGGTCATGAATGCACTCGAGATCTTCATTGAAGCCCTTGGCAATGGCGGGATCGATGATGCTGCAATACATCTCGCCGTATTTCTGGGTTCCGTCCTTGATCCACTGGTCGGCAAAGATGCATTGGGTGAAGAGCTGGCGCACCTCTCCCTCGCCGTAGCTGTTCTCGGCGGTAAAATCGTCGCTGCGAGCCATGTCGTAATTGGGCAGATAGTTGGGAACGTCGTTCTCAAGTCCCTTGGCCTTGGCGCGCTCGGCGATGTTGCGTCCCCGCTCCTCGCCAAAGGCCTGTACTCCGGCCTTAACCGCCTCGGCGCCCTCCTCGCCGAAGCGATCGGTTACCTCGCGGGCGATGTGGGCAAACATCCGGGCAAACAGGGTATACATCGAAACGGGATCGTCGCTCTCATTGTCCTTCATGCTGATTGTGGTGATTGGCTTTTCCATCCTTTTACGCACTCCATTCGTTTTTTGTTTATTTTGTCTGATCCATCCGAAGGATGGTTTCATACAGAACGTCGGCGCCCTTTTCCAGCGCCTCGGGGAGAACCGTTTCCGCCGGGTTGTGGGTGATTCCCTTGACGCAGGGGATAAAAATCATCGCGGTCGGCCACCGCCGGGAAAAAATCATCGCGTCGTGCCCCGCGCCGCTGTCGATCTCCCGCCGGGAGCAGCCCAGCGCGTCGCAGCTTTCACGAATCATCTGTCGGAGCAATGGATCCATCTCGATCGGCTGCTTGAGCGAGTCCACCTGAATGTCGACGGTAACCGCGCATTCCTCTTCGATCAGCGCCGCCTGCTTCCGGATGAAATCGGTCAGGTCGAGAAGGTTCTGCATTTCCCCGGAACGAAGATCGACGGTGAAGGTCGCCTTGGCGGGGATGCAGTTGGTCGAGCCGGGCAGCAGCGAGAGCTTTCCGATGGTAGCGGTCGCGCTGTCGGGATACCGCTCGGTCGTGTGGCGGGCAATGCGGTCGATCAGGCGGCAGGCTCCGGTCGCGGCATCCTGACGCAGCGGCATCGGAACGGTGCCCGCGTGACCCGCGAAGCCGTTGACCGTGACGGTCAGCCACGAGATTGCCACAATCCGTCCGACCACGCCGATGTCGATCCCCTCGGCCTCCAGCACCGGGCCCTGCTCGTCGTGCAGCTCAAGCACCGCCGCGATTTCCTCGGTCTTGCGCCGGGCGGGACGGACATCGGGCGGGAGATAGTCCGCCAGAATCCGGCGCAGCGGCGTGCCGTCGGGGTCACGGATGGTGTCAAGCTCCTGCTCGCCGCAGGAGCCGGTGATCATTTCGCTGCCGAGCAGTACCTGCCCAAAACGGGTTCCTTCCTCCTCGACGGTGCCGATCACCTCAAAGGGATGGCGGAGCTTTACCCCGTTTTCCCGCAGCAGCCGGGCGGCCTCCAGCGCGCAGACCGCACCGGCCACCCCGTCGAACGCTCCGGCACAGCGTACCGTATCCAAATGAGAGCCCGACAGGATGGCCGGAGCGCCCCGCTCCTCTCCCTCCAGCCGTCCGTAGATGTTTCCCGCACTGTCCTCCCAGACGTCGAGTCCGGCTTCGCGCAGCCGACCCTTAAAATAGTCGGCTCCACGCCGGTAGGCTTCGGTGAATCCGATCCGGGTGGTTCCCGCCTCGCAAGGCTCGGTAATGCCGCGCAGCGCTTCAATGTCAGCTAAAATACGTTTTGCATTTGCCATAGGTCTCCCCCTTTCCGGGTTGTTGTATGTTCTGGTTTGACGTTGACTTTTTCTTTCTTGATGTTTATAATAACGAACGGAAACGATAATGCAAAGAAAAAAACGATATTATCGTGAGAAGAGACGGATTTATTTGAAATCGACAAGAAAAAGGCTGCTCCTCTATGCAGATTGGAGCGGAATCGGAGGAAAAGCATGGCAGAGGGTGGAAAATCGATCCAATCGGTGCAGCGAGCCATCGATATTATGCGCTGTGTGGGGGACGCGGGACGGGATTTGACCCTCAAGGAAATCAGCGCGCGGCTTGGGCTGAACATCAATACCGCGCGCGGGTTGGCGCAAACCCTGTTGGACAACGGCTTTTTGTCCAAAAAGGTGGAGACGGGCGGCTATATGCTGGGGTATGAGTTCCTGACCAAATCCAAGCTGGTGTACGAGGCGCAGATTAAGCATATCCGCGACATCGCGTTTCCTGACATGGAGCGGATTGCCGGGCGCTTTGGCGTGTCGTGCTGGCTGCAAATCTGCTTTTACCGGGATATCTACACCGTGGAGACGGTGGAAGCGCCGAATTCCCACTATGCCTACACCCCCCGGTCGGGCGCAAATCTGCCGCTGCACGCGTCGGCGTCGGGCAAGCTGCATATCGCGTACCTGCCCGAGGAGGAACGGATCAAGCTGCTGCGCACCATCACGCTCGAGCCACTGACCGAGCATACCATTTCAGATCGGGACGCATTTGCCAAGGAGGTGGAGCGGGTAGCCAGTCAGGGCTATGCCACCGAGCTGGAGGAGTGCGACATCGGCGTTAGCAGTGTGGGCGCACCATTTTTTGACGGGCGGGGCACGCTTGCCGGGACGCTGAGCGTCGCCGCGCCTTCGGCCACCGTCAGCCGGATTCTCGGCGACGCGGTGATCGAGCTGCGCCGGACGGCGGATCGGATCACTCATGCCGTTTCAGCTCGTCACCGGGCGTGGAAATAGCAAAAGAGGTGGGGCGGACAGCAGC
>CAZVAV010000229.1:0-752 GCA_964625135.1 uncultured Oscillospiraceae bacterium
CATTTTTCTCAGCGCCGTCAGGTCGCCGAGCCCGTATTGGAAGGCTCGTCGGAATCCGGGCAGGAGGAAGAGCTTTTCGCGCCCCAATCAGAGTTGAACATCTATATCTGAAGAAAGGAGGATTTTCATGTCGAATGTCAATACAACTTCCCGATCGTCCGGTGTGGATTATGGCTCAACCGTCTTTACCAACAAAACAGAGAACACCGTAACCTCGCAGGATTTTTTGAATCTGATGATGACGCAGCTGCAAAATCAGGATTTTATGAATCCGCTGGATGATTCTCAGTTCCTTTCCCAGATGGCGCAGTTCACAACGATGCAGGCGATGCAGGAGATGTCCGCCCTGTCAAAGCAAAGCTACGTGCTTTCACTGATTGGCAAGAATGCCACGGCGGCCAGCTTCAAGGTCAATGGTGATATTGAGAAAGTCACCGGTCTCATCAGCAAGGTTTCGCTGGTGGATAATGAGTATCTGGTCTTCATCGGGGATAAGTCCTTTACGCTTGAGCAGATCATGGAGCTGGGCGAACCCGAAAAGACGCCGGAGAAGGAAGAAACTGATTACACGCAGTCCAACTTTGTCCTTTCGCTGATGGGGCAGGAGGTCGTGGTGAAGGACAAGGGTGGTGTCGAGATTTCCGGTATGGTCGAACGTGTCTCGATGAAGGACGGAATCAAGTTCATGGTGGACGGGGAATGGTATACCCTCGATCAGCTTGTTTCGGTGGATCGCGTTGAAAATTCCGATG
>CAZVAV010000229.1:762-4232 GCA_964625135.1 uncultured Oscillospiraceae bacterium
CCGACGAGGTCACCGATCCCGACGAGGTTACCGATCCCGACGAGGTGACCGATCCCGACGAGGTCACCGATCCCGATGAGGTCACCGATCCCGAGGAAGTGCTGCCGCCGGTTTTAGATTCAGGTGAGACGCAGGAATCGGGAGAAGAAGCCGCCGAGGATTTTGTGGTTCGGCCGCAGACCAGTGAAACGATGGTGTAGCGCATATGGATAAACTTTATTTCAGAAACCTGCCGATTACAACCGGAGCACCGCAGCTTGGTTCCACAGCCGCCCCTAAGTCCGAGACGGTACAACAGCCGACGACTTCCTTCCGGCAGCTGCTTGAGCAAAGCATGCAGACCCAGCAGATCACCTTCTCGAAGCATGCGGCACAGCGGGTCAGCCAGCGGGGGATCGAGCTCACCGAGAGCAGCTTGAACCGCCTGAACGAAGGCGTTCGGCTCGCTCAGGAGAAGGGCTTAAATGATACGCTGATTCTGGTGGACAGCACCGCGTTTTTAGTCAATGTACCGGGCAGCAAGGTCATCACTACCGTAAACCATGATGAGCTCAGGGGAAATGTATTTACGAATATCGATGGCACCGTCATTATATAGCCGGCCCTTTCTAGGAGGCTATTGGACCTCGAATGCCTGACAGGTCCAGCGGCAGTCAAAAAGGAGTAAGAAAATGGTTAGATCTTTGTATTCCGGTGTCACCGGAATGAAAGCGCATCAGACAAGGCTTGACGTCATCGGCAACAACATTGCCAACGTCAACACCATCGGCTTTAAGAGCAGCAGCGTCACCTTCCGCGACGTTTACTATCAGTCGCTGCGGGGCGCCGCGGGTGGCGACGGCACCAAGGGCGGCGTCAACCCCTCCTCGGTGGGCTACGGCGCACAGATTGGCAGTGTCGATCTGAATATGAGCCAATCGGCCAATTCACTGACCGGCAATTCGTGGGATACCGCGATTGGCGGCGAGGGCTTTTTGCAGGTGCAGGATGCCGACGGCAACATCTACTATACCCGTGCGGGTAAGCTCGGCTACGACCAACAGGGCTATCTGGTCGACTCAAACGGCAACTATGTGCTGGGCACCAACGCCAAAAACGGCAGCGTGGTCGGCCAAAAGCCGGGCAGCAGCAGAATCAAGATGAGCGTCCCGTCAACGATCCCGACCAAGGCGAGTGCCAGCAATACCATCAATAACGTCACCTACACCATTACGGCGGGTAAGGAAAACACCGATGGCAACGTGGTGATGAACATCCTGTCCGAGCAGCTTCCGGCGGGTGTACCGGCCTCCGCGGCTGTGACCTCAAGTGGCATCACCATCAAGCTGGGTAGCGACTATTCCTTTGACTCGCTTGACGCGGTACAGACAGCGATCAACGACGCGATCACGACCGCCTATGGTGGGCAGCATCCCGCAGGGCCCTTCACCATTTCCGCCGAGCCGGAGCCGGAATTTCCTACGGGTGGCCTGACTGGCTCGCAGATTGTGAGCAATACGTCTTCTCCGACGCTCGGAAAGGTGACCATCCCCACACCGGATGTTTTTAAGGAGCAATTTGGTTTTTCCTTTGCAAGTCCGGCCACCGGAGATGCCTTTGGCGGCGGTGAGATCACTAATTTTGCGATTGCCGACAGCTTTGCAGACGGCGTCCACACCTATACCCTGACCATGCAGATCGGCGGAAAGGACTACACCACCAAGATGACCTCAAGCCAGATGACCTCCGGCAGAGAGGTTCAGCTCAAGGGCCCGGGCGGTGTGGGGGAAAGGAAGAGTTTCAAAACGTTTGCAGATGTGAGCAATGTATGGACGATATGATGGCCTATGCGCTCAATCACCTGAAACCGATCTATTGCACCAGCGTCAGAGGGCGGGTTTTTGGAAAATACAGCACCAAGGATCCGCAAAACCGGATGGATATTTACCGGGTACTGGTTAATGCGATCGAAATGGTTTGCAACAACAGACATCTATAAGCATGGATGGAATCGATAGAAAAAAGGGGGCCGAATCATGTCGCTGAGCCAATGCTATGTTTCCTCGATCTGCGAAATCAAAACGATGGAAAACGATTTGATTGCGACCGGCATTCTGGGGGAAGTGACCGAAGAGTACGTCGAGTTGGTTCCAAAGGCCGGAAAGCTTAAAATTGTTCGATATAAAATGCCGGTGAAGATCAGTGTCTATAATACGCAGTACGGCTTTTGCGTGCTGGCGGGAGAGGTCTTCACCTCCAGCTCGCAGCGTCTCAGAATTGTGAATGTGATAACACTGGTCGAATACGAAAGAAGAAATTTCTTTCGGGTGGATACCGATATCAGCGCCGAGCTGATCTGCGATGAGAAGGAACTGCACAAAATTCCGGTTCAGGTGTATAATATCAGCTTGAGCGGTTTCCTCGTCGGGACGCAGGAGGAGCTTGATCAGAGCAGGGTGTATCGGTTAAAGCTAAAGCTTGGTAGGAGGTTTTCCACCTTTTCCTTTCGGATTTGCAGAACCTTTTTTCCGGAATCGGGCTATAAATATGGCTGCAAGTTCCTAGAAGACATCAATCGAAAGGTGGATACCGATGCTCTTTGTGCCTTTATTTTTGAATGTCAGCGCGAATACCTTAAAAAGCAAAAGGAAGAGAGAAGGTGACCTGTGAATGAATGAGACAGAGCAAAAACAGGAGGGGCTCCTCAGGATTTTTGCGTTGGATATCGGGACGCACAGCGTAATCGGCGTTGTGGGTTACGGGGAAGAAAATCTGTTTCATATTGAAGAAATCTGCCAGATGGAGTATCCGAGGCGGGCGATGCAGGATGGACAGATCGAGGATATCGAGCAGGTTGCGTTGGTGGCGGGAAAGGTTCGGGACGAGCTGGAGAGCCGGTTGAACACAAAGCTAGAAAGCGTCTATATCGCGGCGGCAGGACGCGCACTGCGAACCCAGCGGGCGTCCTTTGAACTCAAACTCGAAGCGGACGCGCCGATCCACAGCCGGCAGATTGCCGAATTGGAGATGGGGGCAATTCAAAGGGCGGAGGAGGCTTTGACCGAGCCGGGGGAGGACAGCAGCCTTCACCTTTATTATATCGGGCATTCGGTGGTGCGGTATTCTCTGGATGGCTATCCGATGTCCACCCTGTTGGATCACAAAGGAAAAGAGGCCAGCGTTGAGATCATCGCGACCTTCCTGCCCGGGCAGGTATTGGACAGTCTTCATATGGCGATGAAAAAAGCCGGATTGCGGGTCGAGAACGTGACGCTTGAGCCGATCGCCGCGATGAATGCGATTATTCCCAAAGAGCTCAGGATGCTGAATCTCGTTCTGGTGGATATCGGAGCCGGAACCTCGGATATTGCGGTTTCCGAGGGGGGGAGCGTTTCCGCCTATACGATGGCAACCGTGGCGGGCGACGAAATCACCGAAACGATTGTGCGGGAATTTTTAGTGGATTTCCCGACGGCGGAGGAGATGAAGAA
>CAZVAV010000230.1:0-4225 GCA_964625135.1 uncultured Oscillospiraceae bacterium
ATCTGCTCCATCGTGTCGCGGTCGCGGATGGTGACGGCGCCGTCCTGCTCCGACTCAAAGTCGTAGGTGATGCACAGGGGGGTGCCAATCTCGTCCTGACGGCGGTAGCGCTTGCCGATCGAGCCCGCGTCGTCAAAGTCGATCATATAATCCTCCGAGAGGGTGGCGAAGAGCGCACGTGCCGGCTCGGAGAGCTTCTTCGAGAGGGGCAGGATGCACGCCTTAAACGGGGCGAGCGCCGGATGCAGCCGCAGCACGACACGGGTATCGTTCTTTTCGGCGTCCACCACCTCTTCGTCGTAGGCGTCGCAGAGGAAGGCCAGCGTCACACGGTCGGCGCCGAGCGACGGCTCGATGACATAGGGTAGGTAATGCTCGTTTTGCTCCTGATCGAAGTAGTCCAGCGCCTTGCCCGAGGTGGTCTGGTGCTGGGTGAGGTCGTAATCGGTGCGGTCGGCGATGCCCCAGAGCTCGCCCCAGCCGAACGGGAACAGAAACTCGAAATCGGTGGTCGCCTTCGAGTAGAACGAAAGCTCCTCCGCGTCGTGGTCGCGCAGCCGCAGATTCTCGTCGGTCATGCCGAGGTGGAGAAGCCACTCATGGCAGAAGGTGCGCCAATAGGAGAACCACTCGAGATCAGTGCCGGGCTTGCAGAAGAACTCAAGCTCCATCTGCTCGAACTCGCGGGTGCGGAAGGTGAAGTTGCCGGGGGTGATTTCGTTGCGGAAGCTCTTGCCGATTTGGCAGACGCCGAACGGCATCTTTTTGCGGGTGGTGCGCTGAATGTTCGAGAAGTTGACAAAGATGCCCTGTGCCGTTTCGGGGCGGAGATAGACCTGGCTCTTGGCGTCCTCGGTGACCCCCTGAAAGGTCTTGAACATCAGGTTAAAGGAGCGGATGTCGGTGAAATTCTGGCTGCCGCATTCGGGGCACTTGACGCCCTTTTCCTCGACGAACGCCTTCATCCGGTCAAAATCCCAGCCCTCGGGCGAAACGCCTGTCTGATCCTCGATCAGCTTATCCGCGCGGTGGCGGGTTTTGCAGTCGCGGCAGTCCATCAGCGGGTCGGAAAAGCCGCCTACATGCCCGGACGCCACCCAGACCTGCGGGTTCATCAGAATGGCCGCGTCAAGCCCGACGTTGTAGGGCGACTGCTGGACAAACTTCTTCCACCAAGCGCGCTTGACGTTGTTCTTTAATTCAACCCCCAGCGGACCGTAGTCCCACGTGTTGGCAAGGCCGCCGTAGATTTCGGAGCCGGGATACACAAAGCCGCGTCCCTTGGCGAGCGCGACAATTTTTTCCATCGTTTTCTCGCTGTTGTTCATTTTGCATCCTCCATTGCTGGTATTACCCTAGTAGTGTATCCTGTTTCAGGGCGAGCGTAAAGTAAAACGGCAGGAAATACACATCAGATCGCGCAAGCCTGCTCCTCGGGATGCCAGCCCTTGCAGAGGTCGGCCCAGCCGCGGCAGTGCGCCACCGCTTCCAGCTCCTCACAGCTTAATTCAATCGCGCTGTTGTCGCTGCCCGCCGCCGGAAAGACCGTCTGGAACCGCCGCAGCGATTCGTCGAGCCAGACCTCGACCGTCTCGGGCACCGCAAACGGGCAAACCCCGCCGGGGGCATGTCCGACCAGCGCTTGCAGCTCCTCGGGGGAGAGCATCTTGGCCTTGGTGTGAAATTGATCCTTGAATTTGCGGTTGTCGATTTTGGCGTCCCCCGCCGCAACAATCAGCACCGCGTGGCCTTCCACCAGGAAGGAAAGGGTCTTGGCGATGCGCGCCTCCTCACAGCCGACCGCTTGGGCTGCCAGCGCCACCGTCGCGCTGGAAACCGGAAATTCCAGCACCCGGCGCTCCATCCCCAAATCTTTAAAATAGCTTCTTACCGCTTCGATCGACATGTCAGACGCTCCTTTTTGGTTTGTTGCACCTATTATAGCACCGGGAAAAGAAGATTTCATCCCTTTTTCGTCATTTTGCAAAAAAGGATTGACTTTTGAGGAAAGAACTGATAAAATACTAAATTGTCAGTGAGATTCAATTTGTGTCCGCTGACCATCCAAATTATGCGCGTGTAGCTCAGTTGGATAGAGTGACTGGCTACGAACCAGTAGGCCAGGGGTTCGAGTCCCTTCACGCGCACCAGAAAAAACCGTTTTGGAAAGCCATTTTCCAGAACGGTTTTTTCTATTTGCTAATTTGGCGCACATTTAGCGCACAAGCCACAAAACATGCGGACACTTCCATAACAGGAGGTGTCCGCATTGTTATGCCTTTTTTCTGAAAACAGCATCCGCGATGCACTCGCTTGCCCGCTCGTCGGCTTGCTTAATGATGTGAGAATAGATGTCGGTCGTGGTGCTTACCTTTGCATGTCCAAGACGTTTTGAAATCGTGATGCTGTCAAGACCGTTAAAGTAGAGCAGGCTTGCCATTGTGTGGCGGAATTGATGCGGGTGAATATGCGGCAGCTCATGACGCTTTGCGAATTTAGAAAGCCAATCAGTCAGGCTGTCAGGGTGGATGGCCTCGCCGTTGTCCTTAACAAACACAAACCCCGAATCCTGCCAGCGATCCCCGCTTTTGATCTGTTCCTCAAGATACCATTGCCGATATTCACGAAGCAGTGTCATCGTTTCTTGTGGCAGTTTGATATACCGGGTAGTGCTTGTTTTGGTGGTGTCCTCATATACCCTGATTTTATCGCGGCATAGCTTTTCTTCTGTCTGGGTGGCACGGAAGAGATTGGCAGCAAGCTCCGTGCTCCCCATGTGGTCAAGAATATCAGCGGACGGAGCTAAGCCCTTCTTTGCAGCAATCTCTCTTTTTCCCATGCCGCCGTACAAACCCTGATAACCGCTGTTATGGAAGATTGCAAAATCCAGACTTGTTGTTACTCCCGCCATCTGTGCGGCTTCGGCAAGTGATTTGTTATGCTTCTTCATTTCAGCACGAACGGCCATACGCCGCTGATCTTCGCTTAACTCGTCGTAATTTTCGATCAGCTCTTGTTGCCTTGCCTTTACAGCAAAATAGGTTTGCCCAACGGCAATGACCTCTTTACGTGGGTCACCGTTCATTACGATCAGATAACAGGCGTAGCGGGAAAGAATAATATCTTCAATTTGTCGCTTTGCCCCAGAGCCGATAGAAACCATTTTGCGGATGTCCGCAAAATGGTCATCAGCATTAAATCCACTGTTTGTGCAAGCCAGTCGCGCCCTTATAATCGTTTCCTTTAGGTAGCGCCATTGTGTATACTCGAGAACCTGCTGAAGCTCGCGAGCATACAAAATTCTTGACCATTTTTCTTTATATGCCTAATGCTGTCAAATGTGCTCTCACTGTATGTTGTTATGTTCTCCATTTCATATTCTCCCTTCCATGCCTGTCCCGTTCGATGTTGATAGCGTCGAGCGGGGCTTTTTTATTGCGCTGAAAAGACCTTGAGCAGCTCGGAGAACCATGCCGGGGCGCTGTCGGTCAATGTCCGAAGCTCACCGTTGCGATAGCTGCCGACCTCTACAAAGCCGTTGTCATTGTCAAAGAAGGTTGCCTCATCGCAGTAAGGCAGGACGGCCAGCAGGGCGGCAAAGCGCCCCTCAAAGCGGCGTTGCACATCTTTCGGGGGAATGTTATGCCCACCCTTTGCGACGCGGTTAGAGATGCGCTGTAGGCTCTCCTGCGCGGTATCCAGTCCGACATAGTAAAGCCGGATGCGGTAACCCCGCTCGCGGGCCTGCTTTGCGGTCTGCTCGGTGCGGCGGCCGGCAAGGGTTGTTTCCTGCGTGAAGCAGATGCCCTTTGCAAGACAGTCTTTGATCTTTGCCAGCGCTGCACGGCCACCGGCGAGCGGGTCGCCACCGTGCTGCACAGCAAGCCGGTCAACGTCGATGATAACGCCGAGATCATCCATGCGAGCTTTCAGAACGCCGGTAAGGCTACTCTTGCCCACGCCGTTGACCCCGCCAATGATGGTGTATTGTTTCATGGGGTTGGCTCCTTTCTGCTCTGCTCGATCGAGCGGGATTTATTTTTGTGGAATGCGAGAGTTTCAGGCGTTTTCTCGTCGAATCGCGCATATAGTTTATATAGAATTTTTATAAAAAGTTGCACAAATTTTTCTTTAAGCTAATTTTACATTTCGAAAAAACCGCTTTACTATGCGAAAGTATTTTCGCATATAAAAACTTTTGCTTTCTGACGCTTTTTCACGCTTT
>CAZVAV010000231.1:0-4225 GCA_964625135.1 uncultured Oscillospiraceae bacterium
ACCCCCGATTCTGAGTATGCCGAGCAAATCACCGATGTGGCCGGTTTTCTGCTGTATCTTTTGGAACAGCGTGAATCGCTGGCAAAGGCCATTCGCTCTGCGAAAAACGCGCTTCCCATCGATATGGACGGAGAGGTAAGCCTGAACAACAAGCGGCAGAGCGTTGCCAACACCTTCAAGCATATGGCGGATCTCCGAAACTCCGAGCAGGTCATCCCTCATGGTGGTACCGGTTACCGGTTCAATACCGATGGCAATCAGGTTTCTTATCGCTGCGATGTGGAGCGAGTGGTTACCATCAACTTTGACCGCAATGTCATCCGTAGATACCTTGCGGAGATGAACAAGCAAGCGGATGCGATTTCGGCTGAGCTGGATCGCTGTCTTGTAAACGCAATGGTAGAGTATGAGCCGCCGTTTGATGTCAACGACAGCTTTGCCGATGTGTTTGCCGTTTATCTCGAGAAGGAAGCGGCTTAATCTAACTTGATATCATGACCGGCTGTTTTGGGTGCGGCAGGATATGAGAGAGTGGACACCGGTTCAGGTGCAGATGAACTATAAGGCTGCACAATCTGGTTACTTATTGGAAGAGTCATATTACATGACCAAGCTGTTCTTGTTAAACAGTTCAAGAAAGACAATCTGCGATTTGCCCTTCAAACTGCAACCGCTCGTCAGCTCGTTTCTTCCTCAACTCGCTCTTTCCAGCTGTCAAACTCACATCTCCCTCTGTAGCTGCGCGCGAAAAATCCAAAAAAGTTTGAGATGAAATCCAAAAAACAGAACCGATGAAGCCTCGAAGAAGAAGCTTTAGCGGTTCTGTTTATGCACAATAATATTGAAATTATTCAATTTTTTGCATCATTTGCGCGGGGCTCAACGATCAACTCAGACCCTGTGCGCTTGATATTATTAGGGACATACTCAACCAGATCAGGCAACTTGCAGTCGAGTGCCTCACAGATTTTATCGAGGTGATCCAAATTGACCCGCTCGGCGATCTCATTATACAGCTCACTGATGGTTGATGGACGAATACCGGTGAGATCAGCCAGATCCTTTTGCTTCATCCGATGCTCTCCCAATATCCTCGATAAATGAATACGAATCAAAATTCTCTCCCCCTTTTGGGGAGATTATACCTATAACCGATATAAAAAACCGTATTTTGTTAGAGCGTAACGATATGTGTTATTTGCGCCCTAAAAAAATACGGCTTAGAAATTACGAATCAGCAGCTCTTGATACCGATGAGGGCTACCCGGATATCTTGCCGCAAGATTGGCCGAGCGATCAATCGCCTCGACATGGAAATCGCGGTAGAGCTGCCTGATATAGTCATCATCATTATAAGACAGGATAAACCGCCCTTTAAGGCTCCTTAAAAGGGTGTTGAGCCGCTCATGGTCGGTCTCGACGAAGGGGGAATCATAGTATCCCTCAGTGCCGTGATAAGGTGGGTCGAGATAATAAAACGCCTCCGCTTTGTCATAGCGTGGAATAATCCGATCGAAGCTCTGCCGCTCGATCCTCACATGCCGGAGTCGCTCCGAAATCTTGGCAAAATAGGCCGTGACCCGCTCCATATCCTTGGACGAGGCTCCGTAGGTGCGGCCATCCGCGCCATAGCTCTGCTTAGCCACAATAAAATAGAGTGCCGCTCGCTGGATATCGGTCAGGCCTCGGACTGCCTTGAGTGCCAGTGCATCCTCGAAGATCTCACGGGAATTAAGTAGCCACGCCATCTGGCGCTGCAGCTCCTCGCAGTGCCACTTGACGCAACAAAACAGGTTGACCAGCTCGCCGTCGATATCGTTGTAAATCTCTTCGGGCGCATGTTTGTCTCGGGAGAAGAGCAGCCATCCGGCACCGCCAAAGACCTCGATGTAGCGCGTGAATCCAGTAGGGAATCTCTCTAAAATTTGCTTGCGAAGTAACCGCTTCCCGCCGATGCGGGGAATAAAACTCTCCAAAATTTTAGTCCTTTCATTTTGGGCGGGGTTTAACCCCCGCCCTATTATCATGATGTAGGTCAAGCGCTGTGATCTTGGAGGACTGCCCTCATATCATCCAGCAGCGCGTTATAGCGGGCTTGCAGCGCATCATAGTCGCTGCGGAGCACCCTGTCGGCGTCCGGCTTGGGTTGCTCAACGCTCGGGCTGCCCCATCCATTGAGACCGGCGCGGCGGATGATCGCAGGGTAATCCTTATAGGCATAGTTGAGATCAACATCGGTCTGGATACCCGGTATACGGCCTGTCCAACTATGCTGCCAGATGCCATAGCGGCCCGAATAGGTGGGTTTGTCCACCTTGACGTGAGCGACCCATGCATCAAAGCGGCCTACCCGATCCGGCGCGTAGCGCAGCAGCCGCTGCAGTGGAGACGCCGACATATAGATACCGCCGTAATAATGAGCTGCCTCGATCTCCTTGAGGAAAGCCTCGATGATCTGAAGCTGTCGCTCGGGGGGATACCCTTCGTGCTTAACTCCTTTAGAATCGACCCCGCCGACTTGAAATGGCTCCTCAAAATCAAAGTACACCGGATAGAGCGGCTTACACGCCTTAATTACTTTGAGAAAAAATGCGGCCTCCCTGCGAGCCTCCTCGGCGCAGGTCGCATAGCTGTAGTGATAGAGACCGTAAGGCAGCCCTGCTGCATCGCACCCTGCGACATTAGCAGCGAGCTGAGGGTCAATCTGGCTGTCGTTGTCCCAGCCAAAGCAGGCGCGAAAAATAGCGAAGTCCATGCCGGACGCTTTGACCTTTCCCCAGTCAATCCGGCCCTGGTGATGGGATACGTCAATCCCCTTAAACAGATTAGCCATTGTGGCCTCCCTTATCGCGGGTCAGTACCGCATAGCCACCATTGGCCGTCAGCGAAACGATCGCCGCATTAAAGAGCAGCAGCACCGCATTGTCGACCGAGAGTTGTCCGGTGAAGAAGAACGCCAGAAGCAAAACCCCCAGCGAGAGAAGGTAGCTCCAAACCTGTGTCGGGAGCCGGTCGAGAAAAGGCCATCCCTTGGTAAATTGGGTCAGCAAACCGACCATCGCGGCGCAACCACCGTAGGTGGCCAGAACCTCCCATGTAGTGAATCCATCCATATTGTAATCCTCCTGTCTTGATGCGTATGTGTGTTTATTGGCGAGTCTACATGCTCATCACATCCTTTTTGGAAACGACAAATAGCCCGGAGGAAATCCCCCGGACAGGAGTTAAAGCGTTTTTAGCCGCTATTTAAGCGACGGTGCGGTCGTATTGATACTGGACGGTGGCCTGCGCCATCTCGGCGTAGATTTGCGTCGTGCCGATCGACTGGTGGCCGAGCAGCCGCTGGATTGTGTAGATATCCATCCCCCGATTGAGGGAGGAGGTCGCGAAGGTGTGGCGCATCAGGTGTGGATGGACACGGCGCAGCTGCGCGGCCCGCTCTCCGATCTTTTGCAGCGCCTTTTGGAGCGCCCTCGGAAGCATCGGCTCATATGGGGTGCGGCTACTCGCAAAGAGGGCTGACCCGCCCTTGCGCCCCTTGAGATACTCCTCGAGCATAACCTTGGCTCGGGGAGAGAAGAACACGGTGCGAATTTTGTTGCCCTTGCCGAGCACCGGAACCGAACGGCGCTGCCAGTCGATCTGCTGCAGGGATATCCCTACCACCTCGCTGACACGGCAGCCGGTCGAAACAAAAAACTCCACCAGCGCCCGCTCTTTGTAGGTCTGGCAGGCATTTCGGAGGTATTCCATCTCCTCGGGAGAGAGTGCGTGGCGGCTGTTGATCTTGTCAATTTTAAGGGATTTGATCTTACGCATCGGGTTTTTGCGGATCTGATCCTCGGCGTCAAGCCACGAAAAAAATGATCGTAGGGTGTTGATGTGGGTCTGGATGCTGCTCTCCTGCAGGTGACGCCCGTCGGCCAAATACCCAATATAAATCCGGATATCATCGGTCGTGATTTTAACCACGCTTTTGTTGACTTGGCGGGCAAATTGATCGAGCATCTCCCGGTAGTTTTTAAGGGTCTTGGCTGATAGGCCGTCAATCCGCTTTGCGCCGAGAAAAGAGTCGATCTGCTTTTGGAGGTTGCTTGAGCGCTTGCTCTCCTTGCTGATCGTGTAACTAGCAAGTATCTCAGAGATTTGAGCACCAGCATCAGGCAATATTTCGCATAGTTGAGCCAATAATTCTGCTTTTGCATCCATAATCATATCCCCAATC
>CAZVAV010000232.1:0-4223 GCA_964625135.1 uncultured Oscillospiraceae bacterium
TTCCCACCTCGCCCGATTTCCAAGAGGAGGAGGGATTGGGATTGACCGTTCCGCCAACCGCAAAGGCGGTTTCCTCACCCGGCTCGAGAACGAGGGTGATCGGTTCTCCCGGCTGCTCGGTGAGGAGAACGCGCGGCATCCCCCCGGAACCCACGGAGCAGAGGTATAGCTCAAGCTCCTTTTCGCGGGAATCGGTGAGAGGGTCGACCGGCTGCCCGGTTAATTTCACCCCGCTGCCCTCGGCGAGGGCGGCTCGCAGCCCGATCAGCGTGACGTTCACGGCGTGGGCGCTCCGGTTTGCGATGACAAACGGCTCGGAATAAACCTGTCCCCGGTTCGCCATCTCGAACGGATCGATCACAAACGGAAGCTCGCTGGGGAATTGAAGCTGCTCGGCCAAAAACGGCACGGGACCCGAATCGAGGACGCTGGGCTTTTCCGGGTTGTCCTTCTCAGAGTCGGGCGGCGCTTGCTCCGGCTGCCTCAGGGCAGTCTCCCCCGAGTCGGTCACAGCCGCCGCGGTCACGGCGGGGGAAAGCGCGGAGCCGGATGCCGCCGGGTCTGTCGCGAAGGCTGTTTGCGCCGATAAAATCGGCACTACCGCCGACAGCGCGAGGCATACCGCCGCCAGCAGGGAAAACGGTCTTTTTAGGCGCATACTGCATACCTCCCTTGTAAGGGGAAAAGCCGCGCATCTTGTTTGAGATGCGCGGCTTTGTCCTACTACATTGTGGTTAGGCCGACGTTAAGATTAGGCGAGGGTAAGGGTAAAGGTTTCTTCTCCGCCGCCCTCGGTGGCGAATACCAGCGTCAGCGTACCGGCGCTTGCGGCACCCTGCAGATCCTGAGAGGCTACGAGAGTACCGGCGCTTGCATCAAAGGTCAGATAAGCATCAACAGCACCGATGCCGGTCAGGTTGGCGGAAGTAAGCGAAGCCAACTTGTTATCGCCGCTGCCCATCACAACAGTAAAGGTGAGGGTTGAACCGGCGCTGAAGGTATCAATTGTTACGTTAGCACCAGCAGCAGAAGAAGCGCCAACGCTCGCCACATTGGCCTTTTTCAGATCGGGATCCAGCTCGGCGTTGCTGGTGATCAGCTTGTCATAGACGGTGCCGGTCAGGCCGCTGACATCAAACACAGCCTTGACGCTGACATCGTTTGCGGTCCAGGTGGGCACATTCGGGTTGATGGTACCGGCAAAGCGAACGACAGCCGCGCCGGTCTTGCCTGAGACAGCGGTGATCTTGTGGGTGGGAGAGGCGTCGTCATAGGTGGCCTTGCTCAGCGCCAGCGTCATGACGGTGGGCTTAGCGCCATCCTCGGGCGTTGCGGCCAGCACAGCCTTGGCCGGGGTGACCGCGCCGGGATGATCCGCGTCAGCGGGATCATAGCTAATCGCCGTTGCGGTGACCGCTACATCCGAAAGTGCGCCATCGGTAATGGTAGCGGTGTGGGTGAGAACCTCCTGTGCCACCAGCTCCATGTAGACATCCTTGGTGGTCACAGTGGGATCATCTACCTTGACGTCGGCAACGCTCGACTTGAGGGTGACACCCTCGGCGGCGGTCAGGCTCGCCTTGACGGCAACCCTGATCGCGACCTCACTGTTGTTGACAATCTTGAACTCCGGGGAGAAGATGGTCGAGCCGGTGGCGTCACCCATGCCGAACGCGTCGAGCGAAAAGTCCAGATCGGTGGGCAGGGAAAACGAGATGACCGGGTTCATGACCGCCGAATCGCCCCCAATTTCGCCGCTTTCGCCCCATGCGTCACCCGCCGCAAAGGAGGTAGCGCTCATCGAGGCAACCATTGAGGCAGCGAGGAAAGCAGAAGTAAGCTTTTTCATTCTATAAACATCCTTTCAATCGATAGATTTTGACCCGCTAGGCTGCGACATGTAGCCGAACGACAACCGAGACCGAGCTGCGAATCGTCTTGTCCTCGTTGAGCAGGTGATAGGTGCAGACACACTCGTAGTCGCCCGCCGCCAGAGGCTTTTCCAACACAACATCCTTCACCGCGGAGCCTACAGGCAGCTCGGGCGAGGTATAGACAACCTCACCGGTGTCGAGTGCCACCTCAAAATAGATGGGCAGCCTGTTTGCCGTGGAATTCGCCACATAGGCGTCGGTGGAGGGGCTTTTGCCGTCCGGGAAGCTCCAGGTGGTGTTCATCTTGACCTCAAACATGCCTTCCTCGGCCTTTCGCTTGAGATCGGCAATGACATCCGAAGCGTTTCCTTCGTCCATCACCACATTGCCCGAGCCAGGTGTAGCCGCCATGGGGGCAGGCGCGACGGTGGCTGGCTTATTTTGCAACACAAAATAGCCCACGGCACCGATCGCAGCCAGAATGAGCACCATCCCGACAATCAGGATTCGCTGCGTGGTGCTGAGCTTTTTTGTGTTTGTTGACTGTTCGCTCATAACGGTCTCCTTTGGTCGAAAATTAGGCCGCGCGGACGAGGGTATCGTCCGCGCCCAGCCATTTGAATTACTGGAGCAGCTGCAGAACCGACTGCGGCTGCTGGTTGGCCTGTGCCAGCATGGCCTGTGCGGCCTGGGTCAGAACATTGGTCTTGGTGTATTCCATCATCTGCTTGGCCATGTCGGTGTCGCGGATGCGGGAGTTGGCGGCGCTCATGTTCTCGGCGGCAACATCAAGGTTGTTGATGGTGTGCTCAAGACGGTTTTGCAGCGCGCCGAGGTCGGCACGGTTGGTCGAAACGGTGTTGATCGCGGCCTTGATGGTCGCAATGCTCGCGCGGGCCGAATCGGCGTTGGAAACGTCAAGCCCGGCGGTGCCCAGTCCCTTGGCGCTCATATCCGCCACCGAAACCTTGACCATGTTGAAGTCGTCACCGGTGTCACCGATCTGCAGGGTCAGACCGCCCTTGGCGTTCGAGCCGGTTCCCGCGGAAAGCAGGATGCCGTTGCCGCCGGCATTGGCCTCCACCGTCAGGCCGGTCTTCTGCGCGATAATCGCCATATTCGCGGCGGAATGAAGATTGTTAAGACCGGTGCCATCCAGTGCGGTTACGTCCTTGTCGAGCTTGTCGGCTGTACCGCCTGTACCTAGGAGGGCAAACTTCTTACCATTGATGGTGAAGATGGCAGAATCGGCATTGGTGCCGTCAAACTTGGTGGGGGTGGCGCTCAAAATCTCGATCTTTGCGTCCTTGGCGCTGACGGCAGTCACCTTCTGTGTCGCCGTGGTGGTGACACCGGCTGCGGTTGTCAGGCTTTCGCCAAAGCTTGTAACGGTGGCAGCGCCAGTACCTGCTTCTTTGGCAGTAAGCTTGATCGCGCCGCCGAGTGCGGTTTCAATGGCAAAATCCTTGCCGAGTGCGGTGTCCTTTAACGCGGCGGCAAGAGCGGAGCCCGTTTCAGCAGCAGTTGCCTTCTTTAGGCCGCTGATGTCCGCTATCGTTCCATATTCCTTGCCGTTGGCGTCAACAAATTTTCCGCCGTTACCGGAAGTATCCTTTTGGATCGTCAGTTCAACGGTAAAGGATTTGCCGTTGTCAAGACCCACAGAAAAAGACACTTTATCTTTATCCGCGCCCAACGATGTCGGCGCAGTGGCGGAGTATGAACCCTTGGTTGCGTCTACGTCGCTGGTGCTCAAGCTGGTCTTGATGCTGGTCACCGCCGAGGAGCCGCCCTTGGTGGACAGCGAGCCATCGAGCAGGTTGATGCCGTTAAAGTTGGTCGACTTAGAAATACGGTTGATTTCCTCGTTGAGCGCGTCAACCTCGGACTGGATGGCGTCGCGGTCAACCTCGTCCTGAATGGTGCCGTTGGCGCTCTTGGTGGCCAGCTCGGTCATACGGTTGAGCATATCATGTACCTCGGTCAGCGCGCCCTCGGCGGTCTGAACGAGCGAGATGCCGTCCTGCGAGTTCGAGGAGGCGGTCTCAAGTCCCTTGACCTGCGCCTTCATCTTTTCGCTGA
This sequence comes from uncultured Oscillospiraceae bacterium, assembly GCA_964625135.1. Classification (GTDB taxonomy): domain Bacteria; phylum Bacillota; class Clostridia; order Oscillospirales; family Ruminococcaceae; genus Yanshouia. The sequence continues at coordinate 3,957 of CAZVAV010000232.1, forward strand.
TCGCGAGGCCGGACGCGTCGTCACCGGCACGGTTGATGCGAAAGCCCGAGGAGAGCTTCTCAAGGTTCTTCGAGACCTGACTGTTGTTGATGCCCAGCGAGCGGTTGGCGTTCATCGCCATGATGTTCGATCTTACTACCATTGCCATAATTTTTTCCTCCAATACGGCCTAATCCCGGAAGCAGCATCCTAATCTGAATCCATAGGGATTTCGGGCGCTTCATATTTATTTCCAGTCCGCCCCCGGCGCCGCGCGCACCGCGCCGG
>CAZVAV010000233.1:0-4219 GCA_964625135.1 uncultured Oscillospiraceae bacterium
CATCACGTCGCCCTGAGCGGGCTTGGTCGCAACACCGGTGGAGGGGCCGCAGCGCTGTACATCGATGATCACGCAGGGAATTTCGGACATGATCGCAACGCCGAGGTTTTCCTGCATCAGCGAGATTCCGGGGCCGGAGGTGGCGGTGTAGGCCTTGGCGCCCGAGCCGGAAGCGCCGATAATCGCGGCGATGGAACCGATCTCATCCTCCATCTGAATGTAAATGCCGCCGACCTGGGGCAGGCGAACCGAGGAGATCTCAGCGACCTCGGAGGAAGGGGTGATGGGGTAACCGGCGTAGAATCTCGCGCCGGCAGCGATCGCGCCTTCGGCAAGGGCGTCGTTGCCCATCGCAAAACGAATCTCATGATTGCTCATTATTTATTCACCTCCACATTGATGGCGAAGTCCGGACATTTGAGCTCGCAGATTTTGCAGCCGATGCAGTCCGCCTCGCGCGCAGGGACAGGGGGGTGCCCCATCTTAAAATCATAAACATTCTTGGGACAGAAGTCTGCGCATAAGCCGCAGCCCTTGCACCACTTTGTGGTGACCGAAATCTTGTACATGCTGTTTCTCCTTTCGCATTGCTTCCTTGATTCCCTTATTTGAAGGTGCTCTTATTCGGAGCGGTTAGGGCAATTCCCTTTTGCTTTTACCTGACGTACAAAACAATCGAGGGCGAAAGCCGCAATTGAGGTACATCAAATTTCTAGGTCATTATAAAACATAAAATTGACTATTGCAAGCTAATTTTTAATATATTATGTTCAAAATTATAAACACTAAAGTCCGTATAAGCTTAATCAAGTTTAGCTATAAGACATTATTCATAAAAATTAATGTTTCGCTAAGGCTTAATATAAGCATGTTTTTTTTCTGAGTAGTCATTTGAAACAGAATAGAAAAATAAAATTTGCTATTGTGACAAAAATCAGATCCATTGGTGCAAAAATCAAAACACATATTTACAATTTGAAAAACATTGTGATATAATCTGCGTACAGACAAAGGCAAAAAATCAGTTGATATTGTGCATTTGTTTTGCGTGTCTGAGTGTTTTATCCGAATACACCGCTAAGGGGGATATTTCAAATGAAGTGTAATGTTGAAGCTGTCCGAAGGTTTGGCACCGAGGTTTTCCAAAAGGCAGGGCTCTCGCCAAAGGACGCTGCGGTCTGTATGGATAGTTTTTTGCTCTCCGACCTGCGTGGAATCCGTACCCACGGCACCACCCATCTCAAGGCATACTGCGAGCGTCTTGAAAAGGGCACGGCGTCGACCGGCTCGGAGCTTGTAATCACGGAAACCGCGCCTTCCTCGCTGATGGTCGACGCCAAGCATGCGGTTGGCATGTCGGCGGCGATGACCGTGATGGAGCGCTGTATCGAGAATGCCAAAAAGAGCGGCGCGTGCTTTGCTTCGGTCAAGAACGGCTGTCATTACGGCTTTGGTGGTTATTTTCCGATGAAGGCTGCCCAAGAGGGGATGATCGGCTTCTGTATTGCCAACACGCCCGCGCTGGTTGTTCCGTTCGGCGGCGCCGAACCGCTGCTTGGCACCAATCCGATCTCGATTGCGGTTCCCGCCGGAGAGTATCCCGCGCTGGTGCTCGACATGGCGACCAGCCTGGTTGCCAAGGGCAAAATTTCGCTGGCACTCAAAGAGGGCAAGACCATTCCCGAGGGATGGGCGGTTGATCGAAACGGCGCTCCCACCACCGATCCCGCCGCGGCGAACGTCGGTGCGCTGCTGCCGGTCGGCGGGCCCAAGGGCTACGCGCTGGGGCTGCTGGTTTCGGTTCTTTCGAGTGCGCTTTCCGGCTCGTCTACCGATCTGGAGGTTCCCCGCTTCTGGGAAGAGACCGATAAGCTGACCGACATTGGTTACTTCATGGGCGCGATCGATATTTCCAAGTTCTGCCCGATTGAGACCTTCAAGGCCAGAACCGACGCCATCTTTAAGACGCTCAAGGCGAGCCGTCCCGCGCCCGGATTTTCGTCGGTCATGATTCCCGGTGAGATCGAGTTTAATCTGACCCAGAAGAATATCGCCGAGGGTCTCGAGATGTCCGATGTAACCCTCAGGGAGTTCCGGGAGCTGGCGGAGAAATATGGCGTTGTGTATCCCTTTGGCGCCTGATCCGGACAGGTCACATATTAAAATAGGTAAGAGGATCGCGCAATGACAGAAATTGAACAAATCCTGGGCAAAATTGAAATTCCCGAGGTCGTAAAGGTCAGACAAAGGTTTTCACAGCTCGCAATTCCGGATGTGAAAGCGGAGCTGACCGACAAGCTTCAGAAAAAGAATTTGAAGATCAAACCCGGCCAGCGGATCGCCATCACCTGCGGCAGCCGCGGCATCGACCAATTCACCCTGCTGGTCAAAACTACCGTTGACTATGTCAAGTCGTGCGGCGCACAGCCGATTCTGATTCCCGCGATGGGCAGCCACGGGGGCGGCACCGCCGAGGGGCAGATTGAGGTGCTGCATGGCTATGGGATCACCGAGGAAGCAATGGGCGCACCGATCCTCTCTTCGATGGAGGTGGTGCAGCTTGGGGTTACCGATCAGGGACTTCCGGTTTACATCGACAAAAATGCCTATGAGTGCGACGGCATTATCCTGCTCAACCGGGTCAAATGCCATACCGCCTTCCGGGGGCCGGTCGAGAGCGGCCTGACCAAGATGACCGCCATCGGGCTTGCCAAGCAGGCGGGCGCTGAAATGACCCATATTCTGGGCTTTGATCATATGGCGGAGAACATTCAGGCGGTCGGTCGGGTCACCCTTTCCAAGCTTAATATCATCTGCGGAATCGGCTCGATTGAGGATGCCTTCGGCCATATCGCCGAGGTTGATGTCGTCTATGGTGACGAGATCATGACCGAGGAGCCTAAAATGCTCCGGCGCGCCAATGCGCTGATGCCCCGCTTTTACGTTGACGGAGGGGATGCGCTGATCGTTTGGGAGCAGGGGAAAAACTTTTCCGGCTCCGGCTTTGACAGCAATATCATCGGCCGGTTCAATACCCCCACCGATCTTGGCGGCCCCACCTTTACCGCGATGGGCGTGCTCGACCTTTCGCCCGAGTCGGAGGGCAATGCCAACGGCATGGGCGCGGCGGATTTTGCTTCCCGGCGCTTTTACGACAAGATTGAATTTGAAAAGGGCTATATCAACGGCATCACCTCGACGGCAATCTACTCGAACAGCATGCCGATGATTCTGGACACCGACAAAATGGTGTTTCAGGCTGCGGTAAAGTTTTCGGGAAAGCCGGATCGCTCTCAGGTCAGCCTGCTGATCGCCCGCGATACCAAGCATATTGACACCGTCTACATGTCTCGCACCTGTCTCGAGTCGGTTCCCAAGGAGTTTCGGGATCGGATTGAGGTGTGCGGAGAGTTCGGCCCTGTCCCGTTTGATGAAAAGGGGAACCTGCTGCTCTTCTGATCATCAAGGGCATCTATGGTGCTTCGCGTACTTTCCCCAGGATTGAAGGGGGTACGATAGAGACGAAGGGCATGACGTCCTTGGCCAATTTTATGCGGGAGGGATGTTCAAACAAAAAGGAGACAGCACGAATCCAGGATTGTCAGGGTAATATTGAGAGGAGGACTTTTCAGAATGAAAAAGTTTAGTAAAATTTTCGCAATGCTTATGGCCATCGCACTTGTAGCGGTGTTCGCAGGATGTGGTGGCGCTTCGTCATCTGCTCCCGCGTCATCGGTCGCCCCCGCTTCGAGCGCGGCCGGCAGTGAGGCTCCTGCTCCCAGCGAGGCTGCCAAGCCCGCCAAGGCCTCGGTGATTCAGATCTGCGGCGCCACCAGCGGCGGCACCTATTTCCTGCTTGCCAATGCCATTGCTCAGGTTCTCAATGACAAGACCGGCGACTGGTTCAGAGCTTCGGCACAGTCGACCGCCGGCACCCCCGCCAACATCCGCTTGATGGAGGACGGCGAAACCGATTTCGCGTTCGGACAGGCCGGCGTCGCCCAGCAGGCGATTGACGGTGTCGCTCCGTTCGACAAAAAGTACACGAACGTCAGCTCGGTTACCTATGTTTACCCGAACGTCATGCAGATCGCTGTCCGTAAGGATGCGAACATCAAGGCCTTCACCGATTTTAAGGGCAAGGGCTTCTGCGCCGGCGCTTCCGGCTCGGCTACCGAGATCAACACCAAGGATATGTTTGCCGCCGTCGGCATGACCT
>CAZVAV010000234.1:0-4189 GCA_964625135.1 uncultured Oscillospiraceae bacterium
AATGCATTTAAATGTTTGTCATTAAAATTATCCCGATTTTTTATCAATTAATGCGAGAAATTCGTGAGTTCTCCCTCTCGAAATGACAGATCATTTCAAGGGGCTTTAGAGTGCGTCCTGATAAAGCTTAAAGATGCCGTCCCGATCAAAATCTGCCGCTCCGCGAATGATACGGGTACCGTCGGCGGTGCATTGGTTCGCCATCCGAAGCAGCTCCTCCTCAGATGGGGCATGGCCAAGCAGCTCGGTAATGGTAACCGGCATTTCAAGGGAAGCGAAGAAAGCGGTCGCGGCGGCAATCGCCTGCCCGGCCGTCTGCTCAGGATGCTCGTAATTCAGAGAAAGCCCCCAGACGTTGGCTCCAAAGCGTGCGAACCGCATGACATTGTCCGCGCAGAAGGACTGCGCCCACGCATTCCAGATCGCGGCAAGCCCCGCCCCGTGCGCCACATCGTAAAGAGCGCTGAGCTCATGCTCAATGGGGTGGGCGCTCCATGCGCCGCTGCGCCCCAAGCCGGTCAGGTGGTTGTGTGAAAGGCTGCCCGCCCACATGATCTCGCTGCGAGCCTGGTAGTTTTGAGGCTCGGCAAGGCAGACGGGGCCATACTGAATGACGGTGCGCAGCAGCGCCTCGGCGAGCCGGTCGGTCAGTTCGTTTTCGCCACCCGGCAGGAAATACCGCTCAAAGGTGTGCATCATGATATCCACGATGCCGCAGGCGGTCTGATAGGCGGGCAGCGTATAAAGCAGCTCGGGATTCATCAGCGCAAACCGCGGGCGCAGAATCGCATGATTCAAGCTGCGCTTCAGCCCCAGCTCCTGATCGGTAATGACGCTCGCCGGGCTGGTTTCGGTACCGGTGGCCGCGAGGGTCAGGACGCTGGCGAGCGGAAGTGTTTTCACCGGCTGAGCCTTACCGCAGTAAAAATCCCAGACGTCCCCCTCATAAGGCGCGCCAACGGCAATCGCCTTTGCCGAATCGATGGCAGATCCGCCGCCCACGGCGAGGATAAAGTCGACCCCCTCGCTGCGGCAGAGGGCGATTCCCTCCCGCACCATCGAAAGCCGGGGATTTGGCACCACGCCGCCCAACAAAACGCAGGAAAGCCCCGCCCCCTCGATCGACGCAACCGTCCGGTCAAGCAGGCCGCTGCGCTTGACGCTGCCGCCACCGAAATGCACCAGCACCCGGCTGCCGCCCCACGCCTTAATCTCCTCACCCACACGGTTCTCAACGCCCTTTCCAAAGATCACCTTGGTGGGGGAATAAAATTCAAATTGATTCATGCCATCGTCCCCTTGCAACATTTTTCTTTATTGTAGCGCAAAGGGTCGTGGCTGTCCAGTCTCCTTTGCGCAGGAGGGCATCTCCCATGCGGTATGATCGGTATGCAGCAGATGATGCGCCTGCTCGGAAAGTGGATGCGCAAGCATCTCCTGATAGAGCCGCTGCACCTCGGGATTCTCATGCGAGAAGCGGATGGGATTCGACGCATCAATCTGATAGAGCGTTTGGCCGCGCGCCTCGGCCAGCTCGCTTCCTTCGCAGATCGGCTGACCGCCGCCACCGGCACATCCGCCGGGACAGGCCATCACCTCGACAAAATCGTACTGCACCTCACCGCGCAGCACTGCACGAATCAGCCGGTCGGCATTGCCGAGGCCGCTGACCGCCGCCACCCGCAGAGAATTTCCATTGAGAAAAAATTCGGCCTCCTTCCAGCCCCGCCCCCCTCGGATTTCCCGAAACGTGTCGGGATCGGGGTTTGACCCGGCGACCAGGAAATAGGCGCTGCGCAGCGCCGCCTCCATCACGCCGCCGGTCGCACCAAAGATGACCGCCGCGCCGCTGCCCGTGCCAAGGGGAGAGTCAAATTCCTCTTCTCCAAGCAGCTCGGGTCGGATGTGCTCGCTTTTGAGCATCCGGGTAAGCTCGCGGGTGGTCAGAGAGAGGTCAACGTCCTGCCCTCCGGCATTTTTCATCGTGGGAAGCGCACACTCCTGCTTTTTGGCGAGGCAGGGCATCACCGAGATGCAGCGGAGCCTCTCGGCAGGAACGCCGATCTTTTCGGCAAAGTAGCTTTTGGTGACAGCGCCAAACATCTGCTGGGGGGACTTGGCGGTGGAAAGATCGGCTGCCAGCGCGGGATAGCGCGACTTGACAAACCGCACCCAGCCGGGGCAGCAGGAGGTAAACAGCGGTCTGCCATCGTAGTTGAGATTTTTTTGGCGAGCCAAAAACTCGCTACCCTCCTCCATAATGGTTAAGTCAGCGGTGAAATTGGTGTCGAACACATAGTCGAAGCCAAGCCGCCGCAGAGCGGCTGCCAGACGACCGGTGCTCGCCGCTTCGCGGGAAAGGCCAAACGCCTCCCCCCACGCCGCCCGAACCGCAGGAGCCACCTGCACCACCGTGATCAGCGCCGGATCGGCAAGCATTGCAAAGGCCGATTCGGTATCGTCCCGCTCGCGCAGCGCTCCCACCGGGCAGTGGGTAATACATTGACCGCAGAGGGCGCAGTCCACCTCGGCGATTCTCCGGTTTTGGGAGACATCGACGGTGGTGCGCGAGCCGGTGCCCTCGACCTCCCAGATATGAAGCCCCTGCACCTTGTCACAGACCTGGACGCAGCGCATACATTTGATGCACTTGGCAGCCTCCCGGTAGAGCGGGAAGGTGTGGGTCCAATCGTTTTCCGGGGCCTGCACCGGATAGAGGTGCTCGATCAGCCCGAGGTCGTTGGCAACGGTTTGCAGCGCACAGTTGCCGCCCCGCACACAGGAGGAGCAGCGTCCGTCGTGCTGCGACAGGATCAGCTCAACGTTGATCTTGCGCGCCTCACGCACCCGCGGACTGTTGGTATGGATTATCATCCCCTCCTGAAGAGGGCTGTTGCAGGAGGACACCAGCGTGTGGGTTCCCTCGATTTCGACCACGCAGACCCGGCAGGCTCCGATCTCGTTGATGTCCTTGAGGTAGCAGAGGCTTGGAATCATAATCCCAGCCGTACGGGCCGCTTCTAGAATGCTGGTTCCCTCGGGAACCGAAACAGGGACACGGTCGATGATTGCGTTTACCATTGCTTGCTTCTGCCTCCCTTAAATCCGCCATAGCCGAAGTGATCGCAGCGCAAACAGCGTTGTGCCTCCTGTCCGGCCTCCTGCGCGGTCATTGCCGCCTCGATCAGCGCAAAGTCATCCCGGCGCTCGTCGGCCGGGCGTTCCTCCGGAGAAACTCTGCCGCAGGACGGGTGATCGTAGAGCCGCACACCGGGAATTTCAACATCCACGGTGATTTCGTGTTGAAAGCCTAAGTATTCATCGATGTTGGCCGCAGCCACCTTGCCCGCCGCAATTGCCATAATCGCGGTTGCCGGCCCGGTGACGCAGTCGCCGCCCGCAAACACGCCGGTGATGGTTCCGACGTCGCTGGTGCTCATCGCGTCGATGACCCCGCGCTTGATCGGCACACCATACTCCTCAAACGGGGCGACCTCGATTCCCTGTCCGATCGCGACCACCACAACATCGCAGGGGATTCTGCGCTCGGGTACGGCGGCCGGACGCGGACGCGGACGGCCGGAGGCATCGGGTCCTCCGATGATCTGGGGACAGGTCCAGAGCGCGGCGACCCTTCCCTGCTCGTCCCCCTCAATCCGCAGCGGAGCCTGAAGGGTCAGAATCTCGCAGCTCTCCGCCATCGCCCCCTCAATCTCCTCATGCAGGGCGGTCATATCCTCCTCCCGGCGGCGATAAACACAGGTGACCCGCTCGGCGCCCATCCGCCGGGCGCTTCGGGCGCAATCCATCGCGACGTTGCCGCCCCCGATGATCACCACCCGCTTTCCGGTAAAATCGGGTGTACTGCCATCCCCGACCTCGCGGAGCATCTCGACCGCCGAAATCACCCCGGCAAGATTTTCGCCCTCGATGCCCACCGTTTTATCCGCCTGCGCACCGATCGCGATGTAAATGCAGTCAAAGCGCCTGCGCAGCTCCCGCAGGGAAAAGTCCCTTCCAATCTCCACGTTGAGATTGACCTTGACCCCGGTCGAGAGGATCACCTCGATGTCCTCGTCAAGTCGCTCGCGGGGCAGCCGGTAGCTCGGGATGCCATAGCGCAGCATTCCGCCAAGCGCCGAGCGTTTTTCAAAGACCTCCACCTCATGCCCCATCAGCGAAAGGAAGT
>CAZVAV010000235.1:0-4189 GCA_964625135.1 uncultured Oscillospiraceae bacterium
CTGTCCTGCACGCGACAGAATCGAAGCCATTGTTGAAGGATTTTCCACTTTTTGTACACTTCAGTCAAATCCGCCTGTCCATCTGGACCCGGGGGGCGGAAACCAGAAAAATTTCAACAAAAAAGCAACAAGCGTCTTGGCAAAGCGTCTCGCCTTTGTCAAAAGCAGCCAAGTCCGGTGCGATCGAGCAGCAGCTGTAGCTCCTCGGGAAACGGTGCTTTCACCGCCATCCGTTCTTGGCTCACCGGATGGGAAAAGAACACCCCGGCGCAGTGCAGCGCCTGCCGCTCGATCAGCGAGCAATCCCCGCCGTAGAGGAGGTCGCCAAGCAGCGGATGTCCCATTGCCGCACAATGGGCGCGAATCTGGTGCATCCGACCGGTGAGCAGGGTGCAGCGCAGCAGCGAGCAGTCGAATTGCGGCGCATAGCGGATGGTCTCGTAATCGGTCACCGCCCTGCGCCCGTCGGGAGAGACCACCTGCCGGGGCTCATAGGGCGTCTCGCGCTCAAGAGGAAGCTCGATCCTCCCCTGTGCCGGGGACATCCGTCCCGACACCACCGCAAAATACTGCTTGTCGATCTGCCGCCACAGCTTTGCGGCGGCAAGCTGATGCTTTGCCGCCACCAGCGCCCCGCTGGTGTCACGATCGAGCCGGTTCATTGCCCGGAACACCCCCTCGGCGGTGTTTTCCAGCGTGTCGTACCGGTGGGAGCCGGAGCGGTGGCAGACCAGTCCGGCCGGTTTGTTGTAGACGATCAAATCCTCGTCCTCATAAAGAATCGGCACCTCGACCGCCAGCCGATGCAGCCGAGGGGGATCAAGCGGCAGCGTCACGACCAGATCTTCTCCCGAATGCAGCACCCGGGTCGAGCGCACCCGCTCCCCGGCTACGATCAGCCCATCGGGCTGCTGCTTGAGGACGACGAGCAGCCGTTTGGAATAGCCCTCTGCAAGCAGAAGCTGCTCGACCGTCTCCCCTTCCCGCAGGACGGGATAGCAAAACCGCCGCCCACTCACAGTCCAAGCTCCGCCAGCAGAGGCCCCAGCGCTTCGGGCAGCTCGTGCGGCAGCATCGAAACCTTTGAGGTATGCCGGGCGCAGCGCTCCCCGGCGGCCCCGTGCAGCGCCACCGCGACGGCGGCGGCCTCGGCCGCATCCATCCGCTGCGCCAGCAGCGACGCGGCAAAGCCCGCGAGCACATCCCCCGAGCCGCCCCGCGACAGTCCCGCGTTCTGTCCCCGGTAAAGGAATACCCGTCCATCCGACCCGGCAACCACCGTATTCGCGTCCTTTAACACGAGCACACAGCGGTGCTCCCGGGCAAAGGCAACGGCGCAGCCCGACGCGTCCGCCTTGATCCGCTCCGCCGACAGACCGGTCAGCCGGGTCATCTCCCCAACATGCGGGGTGAGCACCGGGGGATGCTTCACCCGGCCGAGCAGGGCAAGCCGTCCGTTGATCGCATTGATCCCGTCCGCATCGAGCAGGATCGGGCAATCGGCCTTTTGCAGCAGCCCGGAGACGAGTGCCTCGCCGTCCTGTGAAAGTCCCAGCCCACAGCCGATGAGCAGCGCCGTGGCGCTCGTTGCGGCATCCAGCAGGCTGGGAAGCGCCGAGGCGGAAATCTGCCCGTCGGCAGCTTCGGGCAGCGGCAGAAAGGTCGGCTCGTAGAGCTTGGCTCCCGCCGCCGCGACCACCGCCGGGGTAGAGGCCAGCGTGACGATTCCCGCCCCCATCCGCAGCGCCGCCAGCGTACAAAGCGCCGCCGCCCCGGTATAACGGGCGCTGCCCGCGACAATCAGCAGCCGTCCGAAGCTCCCCTTGTGAGAAGTCGGCTCGAGCACGGGAAGAAGCGCCGCCGCCTCCCGTGCGGTAAGCGCGTAGGGCGTTGGGGCGTCGGGAACGGATTGGTTCATGGCGGAAGCCTCCAGTGCTTTATATTTTTCTTAGTTTACCACAGCGGATGCCCCGATTCAACGCAGTCCGCCCCTTGAGGTGCATTTTATGCCACAAAAGCTCCGGCCGATTGGCCGGAGCTTTTGCTATGCCGTTTCCTAGCCGATCAGATTCGGCAGGAAGAGCACCGTTTGCGGAATAAAGGTAACAATCAGCAGCACGACGATCAGTACCCCGATCATGGGCAGCAGATCGCGCATCTGTTCCTTGAGCGAAACCTTGGCAATCGAGCCCGAGACAAAGAGGCAGACACCCAGCGGCGGGGTGCACATGCCGATGGTTAGGTTGACCGCCATAATCAGGCCGAAGTGGATCAGGTCGATGTTATACGCCTGCACCATCGGCAGGAAGAGGGGCGCGAACAGTACCAGCGCACTGGTGGTGTCGATAAAGGTGCCCGCGATGAGCAGGATGACGTTGATGACCAGCAGCAGGACAATCTTGCTGTGGATTGCCTCGGTCATCATCGCGCTGATCGCCTGCGGAATCTGGTTGACGGTGATAATCCAGGTGAAGAGCGACGCGAACGCCACAACGATCAAAACCTGTCCGGTCGACTTGGCGCAGTTGACCAGCGCCGTCCAGAGGTTTTCAAGCTTGAGCTCGCGGTAGACGAACGCGCCGACAATCAGCGCATAGAACACCGCGATGGCGCCCGACTCGGTGGCGGTGAACTTGCCGCTCATGATGCCGCCGATGATAATGACGGGCATAAAGAGGGCGAGCAGTGCATCCTTGCCGGCCAGCAGGATTTCCTTGAGGGAGGCGCGCTTCTCACGTCCCTTATAGTTGCGCTTTTTGCCGACAATGTAGCTGTAGACCATCAGGCCGACGCCCATCAGAACACCGGGGACAAAGCCGCCGATGAAGAGCTTGCCGACGCTGACGTTCGCCATGACCCCGTAGATCAAAAGCGGAATCGACGGCGGAATGATCGGCCCGATCGAGCCGCCGCAGGCCGAGAGCGGAGCCGAAAAGGTATTCTCGTAGCCCTTTTCCTTCATCAGCGGGATCATAATACCGCCGATGGCGGCGGTAGCGGCGATGGCCGAGCCGGTGATGGCGGCAAAGAACATGCAGGCGAGGATGTTGACCATCGCCAGACCACTCGGGAAATGTCCAAGCAGTGTGTCGGCGAAGCCGACCATCCGCTTGCTCATGCCGCCCTGGAACATCAGCTCACCGGCCAGCATAAAGAGCGGGATGGCAATCAGCGCGATCGAATCGGCGCCGGTAAACATCCGCTGTACGACAACCAGCGGAGGAAAGCCGTTGAGCAGCACGCCGCCCAGCGAAACAAAGCCGAGGGAGAAGCAGATCGGCACACCGACCAGAAAGACCGCGAACAAAGCAACAATCATTCCCATGGCTTAATTCCCCTCCCCTTTGGCGAGCGACTTGATCTGATCGACTACCTGAAACAGCATATAAAACAGCATCAGGCCGGCCGAAATCGGAACGCTCAGGTAATAATAGAACATCGGGATCGGCAGGTACGGCGCAAGCTGGGTCTTTCCGCTGACCGCAAACTGGAAGCCGTAATAGATCAAAAAGACAAAGAAGCCGCAGAGCAGCAGATTAATTAGCAGCTCAAGCGCACGGCGGAGCTTCGGCTTGAGCGACGAGATCACCACATCGATGTTCAGATGGGCGCGCTCGCGCACACAGTAGGCCGCGCCGATAAAGACCAGATAGGTAAAGCAGAGCCGGATCATATCCTGGCTCCAAGCCAGCGGGCTTTTGAACACAAAGCGAAACACAACCTGCAGAAAGGTCACCACAAAGAGCGTCAGAGCGCTCGCCGCCATCAGCGTCTTGATGAAACCATCCACAACCTTGACAACCGTTTTCATCGGAAATCCTCCAGATTTGACGGCGGGACGCGGGGCCAAAAGCTCCGCGTCCCGCACGGCAGATGATTTTTACTTGTTGGCGAGGTAAGCCATGACCTCTTCCACCAGAGTGGGATCAACCAGCTTCTTGACCTCTTCGCGCTGATACAGACCCTCGGTGGCCTTGACAAAGGTATCGAGGTCGGGCTCGGTGACGACCATGCCGGCAGCCTTGATTTCCTCAAGGTACTTGTCCTCCTGCGCGGAGACGCTCTTGCGCTGCTCGGTCACGGCGTAGGCCGAAGCCTCGTCAACGGCGGCCTGAAGCTCGGCGGGCAGGCTGTCGTAGAAGCCCTTGTTCATGATGATGCTCTCGGCGGCATAGGTGTGACCGTCAAG
>CAZVAV010000236.1:0-4186 GCA_964625135.1 uncultured Oscillospiraceae bacterium
CCGAAATGCCGAGTGCCTGCACCAGAACCCGGTTGGCGCCCTCCTGATCCTCCTCCCCGCGGCGACGAGCCACCGTGGCCGAAACCGCCACGCCAAGCGCCAGAAAGAAGGAGAGCATAATGAACTTCGGCTGCGTACTCAGACCCACCGCCGTGATCGCGTAGGAGCCGAGCGAGCCGACCATCATGGTATCGACCATGCCGACAAACGCAATTAAAAAGGATTCGACAATTGACGGCCATGCCATCGAAACCGAATTATGGATCAGCTCGCTTTGAGGGGGGATTTCTCCGAGCGGTTTGCCCCCCCGAAGCGCCCGTTTCACATTCACCAGCTCCACGCGGTCATCTTCCCTTCGTCATCAATTCTTCATTCCAGAAGTTTAGAGAGTCTGCTCAAGCGGCGCAGCGCCTCGTCGAGTGTCGCCTGCTCCCGCGCAAAATGCAGCCGGATCAAATGATTGACCGGCTCGCGGAAAAAGCTCGATCCCGGCACCGCCGCGACCCCAAGCTCACGAATCAGCCACTCGCAGAACTGATGGTCGCTCCAGCCCTTAAACTTCGGGAGGGCGAGGTAACGGCTGATGTCAACCATGACAAAATAGGTGCCCTGCGGAACGTTGTGCTCCACCCCGATCCGGGTCAGCCCGCCGCAGAAATAATCGCGCTTTTTGGTGTATGCCTCGAGCAGCTCGTCGTAGTAGGACTGCGGAAAATCAAGACCCACCACCGCTGCCTCCTGCAAAGGCGCCGGCGCACCCACGGTCAGAAAATCATGCACCTTCTTGGCGCATTCAATGACCTCGGCCGGGCCGATCATCCATCCCAGACGCCATCCGGTAATCGAATAGGTTTTGGACAACGAATTACAGGTGATGGTGTGCTCCCACATGCCGGGCAGCGAGGCCATGCAGGTGTGAACATGAGGGGCGTACACCATATGCTCGTAGACCTCATCAGTCACGACATATGCGTCATATTGCAGGGCGAGGTTGCCGATGGTCAGCAGCTCCTCGCGGGTAAACACCTTGCCGCAGGGGTTGGAGGGGTTACAGACGATGATCGCCTTGGCTCCCTGCCGGAAGCCCTCCTCGATCAACGTGGGATCGAAGTGATAATCAGGCGGAACAAGCGGAACAAAGATCGGCTCGGCTCCGGAGAGAATCGCATCGGCCCCATAATTTTCGTAGAAGGGGGAAAAGACGATCACCCTGTCGCCGGGATTGCAGATGGTCATCATTGCGCTCATCATCGCCTCGGTGCCGCCGCAGGTGACCAGAACCTCGGTATCGGGCTTCACCTCATGCCCGAGCCGGGGCCCGGCCTTCTTCGCAAGCGACGCCCGGAAATTCTCGGCGCCGAAGGTGACCGAATACTGATGCGGCCCCTCCTCGGCCACCTGCTTCAGGCGGTCGGTGATCGCCTTGGGGGGCGGAAAGTCGGGAAAGCCCTGCGAGAGGTTGATGGCGCCATATTCATCCGAGATTCGGGTCATCCTGCGGATAACAGAGTCGGTAAAGGTCTGCACACGATCGCTGAGCTTGGGCATGAGAATCAGATCCTTTCTGTCGTCCGGCAATTGCGGACGGTTGTTTGTTTCGTTTACCGCTGATAAGTACGGAAGTCGAAGGACGAAAGCGCTTCATCCTGTTGAAAGAACTCCTGATACAGCGCGCCCGCCGTACCGATATCGGTCGAGCCCATTCCAATAATACAGCCGCAGATGATTTCGCTGTCATTTTCTCGTCCGACGGCACGCCCCACGACAATATCGGGCATCTCGGCATGAACCCTTTTCCGGGTCAGCCGCCCGTCATGCACCAGCTTGAGCAATTCGCCGCGATGGGCGTTCTGCTCCCAGCTATCGACCACCAGCTTGTCACAGGTGAGCGGAATCGCTTCCTCCAGCTCCTGAAAGGAGCCGAGCGAAAGAACGGTGCAGCCCGGCTTGAGCCATTCCTTTTTGACCAGCGGCTCGTCGGCAATGGTGACGGTGATAATCACATCCGCCCCCCGGCATGCCTGCTCGTTCGATTCACAGGCGATCACCTTAAGCCCGAGCTCGGGAGCCATCTCGGCCGCGTAAGCCCTTGCCGCCTCGGGATAGAGGTCGGCAATCCGAATCTCTTCAATCGCCAGCTCCTGACAAACGGCGCGGGCGTTCATTCTTCCCTGCACCCCCGCGCCGATGATGGCGAGCGTTTTGCTGTCCTTACGGGCGAGGTAGCGGCTTGCGACCCCGGCTGAAGCGCCGGTGCGAATCTCGGTAATAAAGCTTCCGTCCATGACCGCGAGCACCTCGCCGGTGTGCGCTTCATTGAGAAGGATCAGGCCGCCGATATAGGGAAGGCCCTTTTGGCGGTTATCGTTAAAGCCCCAGACCCACTTGATGCCTGAGATGTCAAGCGAGCCGCCGAGATAGGCTGGCATTGCATTATAGGAGCCGCCGTAAGGGGGCCACTCGTTGCTTTCCCCGGTATCAAGGGTAATCTTGGCAGGCATCAAAACCTGATCGTGCCCATGCGCTTGATAAACCCGCTCGACCAGCTCAATTGATTTTTCCATTGTGAGAACCGCCTGAACCTGCTCGCGGGAGATCATCTTGACATGATTCATCTGCTTTTTACTCCTTCTTTTGTTGGACTTCTTTAGGAGAGCTCTTCAAACTGGGTCAGCGAACGTTCAATGTGACATCGCATCGCTTCGCGCGCTTTTTCGGGCTTTTGCGCCTCGATCATTTTCAGCACCTCAAGGTGTTCCCCGGAAAAACGGCCCAGCTGCCGCTCGGGGTTTGGGCGGCTCATCAGATACCGCGCCGCCGTGAGGGTCGCGCGGGCGATCATGGCGGCAAGGAAATCGTTCCCGGAGCATTCGGCCAAACGGATGTGGAAATGGTCGCCGTAATGAAAATAGTCCCGAACCTCCCCCTGTAGCGCCGCCTGATGCTGCGCCTCACAGTAAGTCTGAAGCTCGACGACCTGTGCGGCGGAAAGCCCCCGCTGGGCGCAGAGAAAGGCCGAAAGAGGCTCGAGCACCGCCCGCACCTCATCAACCTGACGAACGTCCTGATTCCCCACCGCCCGCACCGCGATCCCTTTTCCGCAGCCCGTTTCGGCCAGGCCCTCTAAAACCAGCCGATGCAGCGCGGTACGAATCGGCGTGCGGCTGATCTGCAAGCGCCCGGCCAGCGCCTCCTCAGCGAGAGACTCTCCGGGAGAAAGCTCTCCGGAGAGGATCGCATTGCGCAGAATCTGGTAGGCACGATCGGATAAAGACTCTCTTCTGTTTACCGCTTCCAGCGCCATTTGTCTCCCCCTCCTTCTGTACACTGTATACAGTATACGTAAAAACAATACAATGTCAAGAAAAACAGCGGAGCGACCGCAACATGCGTTGGCATCGATTCTGCAACCGCCCCGCTGCTGATCACAGCATATCCAGCGGGGTTCTGTGGCATGGCGCGGTCAAAGCTTCTTGCCCTGTGCCAGCGCCCCCAGCTCTTCAGCCGACAGTCCGGCCAGCCCCATCCTCTCCAGCGTGCGCCCGGTCGAGAAGTAGTCCTCGTCATTGTAGGCGCAGGCAAGCCGGATGATCGCTTCCACCAGCAGGGCTGGCTTTCCCACCGCCCGGCCAAGCGCGGCACAGGGAACAAAGAGATAGGGAATATCCTCGGTGATATAGCGCTCGCGGGCGCTCTTCGGCGCGCTTTTGACCTTCGCGTGCGGACTGGAGGCACGGTTGAATTCGTATACGCTTGCATAGGAGGAGTCGTAAAGCGCGTTCATTGCCTCCAGCTCGGTGCGCAGCCGCAGACCAAGCCCTTCCCCCACCGCCAGCCGTTCCTGATCCAGTGCCTGGGCGGCTCGGGCAGTTGAGGGGGAGCAGCAATCGACATAGTAGTTAAAATTTCCGGGGAAATTTTCAAGCAAACCAATGTTGACGGCGGTCATCAGCGGGTGCCCGCCGAAATTGATGTTTTCAAGCCCTGCGGCAATCGGGCTTTCAAGGTACTCAACCGGGACAGGAAGCGCCTCCTCAATCCGGGCTTTGATCTCAGCCGTCCGCCGGGAGGCCGGGTAGATCGACAGGGGCAAAAATTTCGTCAGCCCCATAATGGCGAGCTGTGCCGGACCCGCGAGGCGGGTCGCCCACGGAATGCTGATGGTATCGGCAAAGGTGATGGCAAG
>CAZVAV010000237.1:0-4145 GCA_964625135.1 uncultured Oscillospiraceae bacterium
ATCCCGTCTTTACGATCACCGACCTTCTGCCCCACCTCGCGGGGGAGCAGATGCAGCGCAAGCTTGCCGACGGGATTAAGGGCGAGGCGCTCAACATCCTGGTCGGCGGCAGAATGTTCCGGGATGACAAGGAGAGCGAGCGGGTCAAGCTGGCGATTCTCAAGCTGCTTTATGAGAAGTACGGGGTCATCGAGGCGGATTTTCTCTCTGCCGAGCTGACGATGGTTCCTGCTTTTCACGCGGCGGATGTGGGGCTTGACCGCAGCTTTATCGGAGCCTACGGGCATGACGACCGTGTCTGTGCCTATACCGCGCTGATGGCGGCGCTCAAAAACGACAAGCCCGCCTATACCACCGTGACGGTGCTCGCGGACAAGGAGGAGATTGGTTCGACCGGGAACTCCGGCCTCAATTCCAAATACCTCGAATTTTTTATCGAAGACCTCGCCGCGCCCTCTGAGCCGGCCGGTCGAACCGTGCTGTCGCGGTCGACCTGCCTTTCCGCCGACGTCAACGCGGCGTTTGATCCGACCTACGGGGAGGTTCACGAGAAGAACAATACCTCCTACTGCAACTATGGCGTGGTGGTAACCAAATATACCGGCTCGCGCGGCAAATCGGGCACCAGCGACGCCTCGGCCGAGTTTATGAGCTTCGTTCGCAGGCTGTTCAATGACGCCGGGGTGCAGTGGCAGACCGGCGAGCTGGGTAAGGTCGACGCGGGCGGCGGCGGTACCGTCGCGATGTTCATCGCGTCGCTGAACGTCGACGTCGTCGACGTCGGGGTTCCGGTTCTCTCGATGCACGCCCCCTTTGAGGTAGTTGCCAAGTCGGACGTCTACCAAACCTACCGCGCTTTTGATGCCTATATGAAGTAAAAGGTTTCTTTGTTAGAATCCCCCGCCGGTTTTTTGGCGGGGGATTCTAACATTTACAACACAATTTCTATCGATGTATTCAAATTGTCTGGCAAATCTTTACACATTTTGACAATTTACTGAAATATCACAATATGGTAGAATTGCGACGTTGGCAATATTTTGAAAGGATGTGCATTTGTGTATGTCGTAATCGCAGGCAGCAACGGCAGGTCAGAGGTTTTTGGACTTGGGGGTGGCGGAAATGAGATTGGGGATATTTCCACCAACCGTGAGGCAATGGAACTGTTGGCCTGGCGATGCTGTAAGGGCGGACTTGATCCTTGCCATCTTAGTAATGTGGCTGAAGACTGGATACAGGAGGAAGCGATGATTTGACAGAAGAGGGTGTCGAAAGCGAAAGCCCGCTCTCACCTTGCAGTGGGGGCGGGCTTATTCTGTTTCTGATCCAATAAAAAACAGGGAGCATTGTGCCGTTTTGCACTGCCGCGATAGTCCCGGCTTTTATCCCAAAAGAACAATTCGGTTTGACAGCGCCCGAGCGGTCTCCTCATTATGGGTGACAAGAAATACGCTTTTCCCCAGGGCTTGCTCCTGAAGAAGGGCGGTTGCGCGGTCACGGGTGGCGTCGTCGAGGCCGGTAAACGGCTCGTCGAGAAAGAGCAGCTCGTAATCGGCGAGCAGCGCCCGCGCGAGGGCGACCCGCCGCTGCATTCCGCCGCTGAGCAGGTGGATCGGCTGATGCAGTGCGTCCTTTAGACCGAGCGGGTCAAGCAGTGCCCGCAGCGATCGATCATCCGCTTGCGGACGCACCAGCCTCAGGTTCGCCCGTACACTAAGATTGGCGCAGAGGCGGTTTTCCTGAAAAACCGCGCTGCGCCGCTTTTGATCAAAGCCGATCAAGCTTCCTTCCCCAGGAGGGATCAATCCCATCATCACCCGCAGCAGCGTGGTTTTTCCGCATCCTGAGGGACCCATGATGCTGGTAAAGCTCCCCGTGGGAACGGTAAGCGAAAATCGGTCGAGCACTGTTTTTTCGTCAAACCGGACGATCAGGTTTTGAATGATAAGCTCGCCCAGAACCGCTCACCTCCTTTCAACGGCATGCACGGCGGCGTCCAGCAGGGCGAGAAAGAGCTTGCCGAACAGAAGGCTCATCAGGACGATGACGACCGTCCAGGCAAAGAGATCGGGGGTATCGAGAAAAATTTTCGCCTGATACAGCCGCTCTCCGATCGAGCCCGCCGGGATGCCGATGACCTCGGCGGCCACCCCCGCCTTCCAGCAGAGCCCGAGCGACAGGGCGCAGGCCGAGCGCAGGAAGGGGAGCAGCTGCGAAAGATAGATGCACCGCAGTTTGCCTGCCCGACCCACCCCGAAGAGCTCGGCCATCTCCAGCAGCTGCGGGTCGGTCGCCGAAATTCCGGCGAGCAGATTGGTGTAGATGATCGGCAGCACCATCAACAGGGTGATGACCGCCGAGAGGTTACGCGATGGAACCCAGATGAGCAGGAGGATGGTGAAGGAGGCGACGGGAGACGCCTTGATCAAGGCCATCGCGGGGGCGAGGAATTCCCGCATTGCCCAGAAGCGCGCGCTGCCCGCCGCCCCGATCGCACCAAGCAGCAAGCCGAGCAAAAATCCCCCGGCAATCCGGCCAAAGGAAAACAGAACAGAGGACCAGAAGCCGAGGGTCAGCGAAAGCTCGGTCAGGCGTTTGGCGACCGAGAGGGGGGAGGGCAGCAAAAGGACTTCACCGAGGCGCAGGCTGAGAAGCTGCCAGAGCAGCAGCCAGACAGCGAGAAAAAACGCCCGATCAAACGTACGGGAGAAGGATGACGACATCAACCGGCCTCCTTAAAAAGGAAAATAATCATAAAAGAATTGTAGCATAAAGTGTAGCAGGGGGCAACCAAAACCACCTGCGAGGGGCAAAACAAACCCAAGAATGAGACTTGACCAATCGACAGAAAAGCAGTATGATGTGTTCAATTTTGAAGACGTAATTATCCGCAAAATGATCTTTATGACAGAAGAAAGGGGCGGCGCGAGCCGCCGGGTACACAGTGAACGAGCCGAAACAGGAGCTTCCCCCGACCACACTATGCGTGGTGCATTTTGATTGCGTGTTGTATGATACAGGTGCTGGTAAAGGCTCTGTTTTCGGCGGAGCGCTACAGCGAATTTTACTCCTATGCGACGATGGCGACCTCGCTGATGAGCTCGTTAAGCCTTGCCCTGATCGGCCGGCGGGCTTTACGATCTGGCCGGCTCCTATCTCCCGGCTCTCTGGCTGGGAACGGCGCTGACCGCCGCCTGCGTCGCGCTGTCCTTCACTGCTTTTTCAATATTCAAGCCGGTCATGAATGACCAGTAAAAGCATCACTAAAATTGCGCCGCAGAGCCAAACCGACCGAATGCCCCAGGCTTGGGTCAGCAGTGCGCCTGCCATGCCGCCGATGCAGAACACCCCGATGATCGAAAGATAGTGCATCGCGTTGTGCAGCGCCTGCCGGTCGCGAGAGAAAAGAAAGCCGCAGGCACTTTCGGCGGCGCTGCGCAGATTGCCGGTACACATCGTTGTGGCATAGGGCAGGCCGTGCATCTTACGAAAGGTGTTGACCTGCAGGGAGCAGATAAAGGACACGGTAACGTTGACCAGCGCGTGGGGTACCGTAACGGGAACCAATCCAATGACGAAAACCAGCAGAGCTTCCAAAAGCAGCACGATATGCATCCAGCGCAGGCCGCTTTTGTGAGACAGCTTTCTTTTTAGGCCCTCTGAGATAAGAACCCCGAGAAAAAATGCAAAAATAGGCATAAAATAATAAGCGCTGGTAGCCGCTTCGCCCCGGGCTGCGGCCAGTGATAACAGGACAATGTTGCCGGTTTGCGCGTTTGCGAAAACGCCGCCACGGGTAAGATAGGTGTAGGCATCGAAAAATCCGCCGACAAAAGCGAGCGAAAGTCCTACCGGAAGCTGCTCGTGACGGGGAATGGGATCGGCGGAAGTCAGAGAGGAAGACAATCGGATCACACCTCATTCAAAGAAGATTTTTGTTTATGACAGCATCGAGGCATCATGCGTCCCAAATGTGGACTGTGACCATTATAGAACAGCCCCGCTGAGGCTATTATAGCCCGTCAACGGGGGCGCTGCCAAGCCCTGAGGATAAAATATCACAGATACGCGGCAAAAAGCTACTTTGACATTTGACAGGATGGCAGAAAAAATGTAAAATATAGAATAATTGTGTGAAGCATTGG
>CAZVAV010000238.1:0-4143 GCA_964625135.1 uncultured Oscillospiraceae bacterium
ACTATAAAAGCGGATGGAACCCGAGACTTGACCCGGATTCCATCCGCTCTTTTCTTTTATCCGCTCTTTTATCCGCCCAGCAGCGTGTGAAAGGCCATGCCGATCAGCACCGCGCCGCCCACTCCCTGCGCATGAGCGCCCAGCGAGCTGTCCAGCAGGTTTCGCCCCAGATGATAGCCGATGTAGCAAAGCAGCCCTGTCACCCACCCGATCACCGCCGCCGTCGGCCAAAGCGGGGTATCCGAGGCGCAGAGGCTGATTCCCACCGCGAGCGCATCGATGGCGGTCGCGGCGGCCTGCGCGCCGAGCACCCTCATGTAAAGCCCGATTTCCCGTGTGCAAAAGATGGGCGGCTCCCCCTCACGCGTTCGGTCAAGCAGCATTTTCAGTCCCAGCAGCAGCAGAATTCCACCGGCAAGCAGATGCCCTCCCCTGTGCACCAACGGCCCCGCGACGCCAACCCCCAGCAGATAGCCGATCACCGGCATCGCGGTTTGAGCGCAGGCAAAGCACAAGGCGGTCATGACCGCATCGCCGTGCCTGCCCCGCCCGGTCATTCCCCGCACAATCGAAACGGCGAAGGCGTCAGCCGCCAACGCCACCGCCAACAAAAGATTCTCGATCCAACCCATGATCCGCACCTCCATTTCGGGCATTCCTTGGTCAAACAGCCGAAGAAAAAGTTCAATCACTGGCTATTATATGGTCGAAGGGGAAACATAACGCCAAATTCATAAATTCTTCATGACATTCCACCGCCTTTGCGGTACACTATATTTGTCTTATTTTGCGTGAAAGCTCCGCTGATCACGGACAGGCCGTCTGGCTGCGTGTCTCCCCGGCGGACGAGGAGGACTGCCGTTTTTGTTTGGGTATATCAAGCCGTTCGAGCCACAGCTTCGGGTCTGCGAGCTCGAACAGTACAAGGCGGTCTACTGCGGGCTCTGCCGTGGGCTTTCCCAAACCTTCGGGCCGGCCGCTCGGCTTACGCTGAGCTACGATTTCACCTTTATCGCAATGCTGCACGCCGCACTCATCGAACAGGAGCCGCAGTTTGCGCCGCACCGCTGTCCCTGCCATCCGTTTGTGAAGCGCGCCCATCTCGAGCCGTGCGAATCGATCACCTTTTCCTGTGAAATCGCGATGCTGCTGCTTCGGGAGCAATGCGCCGACAACCGGGAGGATTCCTCCTTCCCCGCCTCGGCGGGCTGGGGCGCCCTGCTTTTCCTCGCCGACCGGCTGACCGCCGGAGCGGCGCTTCGTCAACCGGAAACGGCTCGGCTTGCCCACGAGATGACCGACGCCCAGCAAAGGGTCGAGGCGCTGGGCGACGCGGCAACGGTCGATGAATGCTGTGATCCGACCGCGACTGCGCTGGGCGAAATTCTCGCGCTGATCGGTCAGGGCGAAAGCCAACAGCGAATTTTGCAGCGGCTGGGCTATATGCTCGGGCGCTATATCTACCTCTGTGACGCCATCGACGATCTGGAAAAGGATTTGGAGCGAGGAAGCTTCAACCCACTCAAGAACCGCCCGGATCGGCAGGAGCAGGCCGGAATGCTGCGGCAGACCATCGCCGAAATTGGCAGCGCCTACGCCCTGCTTTCTCCGAAAAGCTTTTGCGGCGTGCTCGACAATATTGTATTCTTGGGTCTGCCCCGACAGGCGGACCTTTTACTGGGAGGAGACCATCACCATGAATGATCCGTATCAGGTACTAGGGGTGTCTCCATCCGCCACCGATGACGAGCTCAAGCAGGCTTATCGGGCGCTGGCGAAAAAATATCATCCCGACAACTATGCCGGAAGCCCTCTGGCCGACCTCGCCTCCGAAAAGATGGCCGAGATTAACGCCGCCTACGACAAGGTCACCGGGATGCGAAAGAATCCCGGTGTGCGTGGATTTTACGGCCAGAACGCCGCGCAGGGACAATGGCAGGGTCAAAGCCAGTGGCAGCAGCAGAGCCGCGGCAGCGGCCAGTTTTCGGATATCCGACGGCTGATCAACGCCGGACGGGTTTTTGATGCCGAACAGCTGCTCGACGGAACCCCTGCCGCCTCACGAGACGCCGAGTGGACCTTTCTCAAGGGAAACGTTCTGCTTGCGCGCGGCTTTCTCGACGATGCGCTGGGCTATCTCCAGCGCGCGGTGCAGATGGACCCGCAGAACTACGAATACCGCGCGACCCTCGAACAGGTCAGCGCCAGACGTCAGTATGGCTACGGCGGGATGCAGGGCAGCTACTCGATGGGCAATTGCAACTCCTGCAGCACCTGCCTGTGCACCTACTGTCTGTGCAGCAGCTGCTGCCGTCCCTGCTATTGCTATTAGGGGGCGTTTGTATTGCGACATCAAAATCACAGCACGCGGGTCGCCCTCGGCGGAATCAGCGCCGCGCTGGCACTGACCCTGCTGCTGCTTTCCTCCCTCTTTCCCTTTGCGACCTATGCCGTTCCCGCAATGGCAGGAATCGCCCTGCTTCCGATTGCGCTGGAGCTTGGGCTTTCGACCGCTTCCCTCTCCTACGCGGCGGTTGCGCTGCTCGGGCTGCTGATTCTCCCCGACCGGGAGGTGGCAATGCTTTTCATCGCCTTCTTTGGCTATTACCCGATCCTCAAGCTCCGGCTTGATCAAGCCATCCGGTATCGCTTTCCCCGCGTGCTGCTCAAGCTGCTGCTCTTCAACCTTACGATGATCGGCTGCTACTGGGCGGTGATCTTCCTGTTTGGCGTTACGCAGATTGCGGACGAGCTGGCCAATGGCTTTGGGCTGCTGCTGCTTGGCATCGGGAACCTTTCCTTTCCGGTTTACGAGCTGGCGCTGCGCAATCTGATCGCCGTCTACCAGCTTCGGATTCGCAAGCTGCTGTTTAAATAACCCTGTCATCTGGATGTGCCGAGGGACGCTGCAAAATTTTGCAGCGTCCCTCGTTTTTTATCCATTTAGTAGAGAATTCTCGGAAAATTACTGTCGCTTGAAAGATTCTCAAAGCTGTAGAGCACGAGAAGCTCTTCAATTTGCTCGCTTTGAAGCAGTGCGGCAAGTCCCTTGGGCATCGAGCGCAGATCGACCACAACCACCTTGGAATAATTCTGGGTCAGAAACGGGACGAAGCAGTTGGCATAGGAATCCTTGACCACCAGAATGCTCCCCTCGGGGGCGGCGCTGTTCTCGATCACCGTCACCCCGTTGTTGGCGTGCAGAAAAAGCGCATAGCGATCCCGCGTGTTCAGCTGGGAAAGGTCGTACATGCCGTCAACCGGCTTTTGATCGATGGTCACCGAATCAATCGGCAGATCGTACCACACCAGTGTATCGGGAATCGCGTTGTAGTTTTTCGCCTTGCTGAAATAGGTTCCCCAGAACCCCACGGCGCTCCGTCGCAGCGCGGCATCCGGACGCACCGCCTCACGCCCCGACAAGGCGGTAAACGCCTCGTAGCCATACCACGCGCCGTCGGTTGTCCAGTGATGGTCGGTGCGGTAGTAAAGCTCCTCCTGCGCGTGGGCGGCCAGAGCGGAGGCCACATCCACCGTGCGATAGCCGCTCTGCTCAATCCGACGGTAGATCGTCTCAATTTCGGCGATCTGGTCGACGTTGCCAAGCCCGCGCGGCAGCTTATCCGAGAGGATATTATACGACGCCGGAATCACCATCAGCGTTCGGTCGAGCTCGGGATTTGCCTGAGCGAACCGCTCGAGGTAGCCGAGGTTTCGCTCGAGCCGTTCGGCATCATAGCCGCGATACTTGTCAAACAGGTAATGGTCGCGCCCGTAGACGATCCCGTTGTTCTCGATTTTTCCCAGTGCCGACTCGGCTCTTGATTTCAGCGAAATCCAGCCGTCCCGCAGCGGGAACTGTTCGTTGACGTACTTTTCAAATTTTTGAGCAAAGCCCTTGTCGCTGCTATCGAGCATCGCCTTCCAGCTAAAGGAGGGGCGCTGAGCGAGGTATTTATTCTCCATCTCCGAAAACGTCTTGGAGGGGGTGATGAAGTTTACAATCGAAAAGCCGGCAATAACAAGAAAGAAAAGGACGGTCAGCGGGTGCTGCAAAAGCTTTTTCATTCGATTCCTTCCTCCTTAAACGCGGAAATACAGAAATGGATTATACGTGCTGTTTACCAGATAGGTAACGCACAG
>CAZVAV010000239.1:0-4110 GCA_964625135.1 uncultured Oscillospiraceae bacterium
CCCTCGATATGCCCTAAGCAAATTCCGTTGAGCATTGCTACAATCGCTCCGGCCAACGCATCAATACGGTCGCCATGTACAACGATCATATCCGGCTGCATCTGTCGGATATAGTCCGAAAAGTCTGCTACCAATGTTGAAAGATTTATGTCCATATAGGGTGAATCGCATCTGGACTGTTGCAAGCGGACATGAGAATAATCTTCTTTTAATATTTCCTTATAAGTGCTTCCGAATTTTTCCAAAAGATGCATTCCCGAAGCATAAACGTAAAGAGAAACATCAGGCATATCCTCACACGCTTGCATCAAAGGCTTCATTTTGCCAAAATCGGCTCGTGTGCCAGTCAAAAATACAATTTTTTTCATCATATAAGTGCCTTATGCTTCCTTCCAGTGACCGCCAAGATAGTCAAAATATTTGGCATATTCTTCTTCCGGCAAAAACGGAGCAAGATCGCTGATGGGCGGCGAAGCCATCTGACCACTCGGTAATGCTTTGCTCTTCAACTTGGGCTCAATTGGCTGCTCGCTATCCTCCAAAACCTCACAAAGCCCAACGCCCTCTGTACACAGGAAAGAATTCAAAACCCGATCTACATCCTCGTTTCTTTCACACCGGCAGTAAGGAATACCATGAGCCGCCGCAAGCAATTCAAAGTTCGGAAAGCTGACGCCACTGCTTTGTGTGCATCCAGATAAGCGTCCAAAGAAATTCGACTGTGTTTGTACAATTGCATGATAGCCATTGTTATTAAACAAAATAATTTTTACAGGAAGATGATTCCCAACAATTGTCTGCAATTCTTGAATGTTCATCTGAATGCTACCATCTCCGGTCACGCAGATAACCTGACGGTTTCCTGCAACGGCAGCGCCGATTGCAGCAGGCAGATCATATCCCATCGTTCCGCAGTTTACATTGCCCCACAAACGCTGTCCCTTCTGCTCTACACCGCTCTGTAACAGATTGACGCAGGAGCAGCTGTTTCCAGCTACAATCACTGCATCCTTTTGTAAAAACTGCTTCATTCGATCAAAAAAGTAATAAGGATTCACCTTTTCCGAATGCTCAAAGCGCTCGGAATAAATGGGATACCGCTTCTTTAATACATTGCAATAAGGCAGCCAGTCGGGGTCTTGTGCAATCGTAAGCGACTGCTTGATCATCCGGGCAAAAAATTCCTTGAGATCGGTACAAATCGGAAGATCTATTTTGGTTGTATCCTTTTTCAGCTCGTTAATATCTGCGTCTACCACGATCTTTTTTGCATGCGGTGCAAATAGCTGATAGTTAAAGCCAATCTGCTTGAAGGATAGACGGCATCCCAAAACGAGAAGGCAATCAGCGTTCTGAACCATAAAGTTCCCAGGCCGTCCACCAAACACACCAAAATTTCCAAAATACAGCTCGTCACCCACGGGAAGGATATCGGAAATACTGGTAGCAGCCAATACGGGAATTCCTATTTTCCGAATAAATTTCTCAAACTGCTCATAAATTCCCGGCGCTCTGATGCCGGAGCCAGCCAAAATCAGCGGCCGCTTTGCCTGATGCAGCATGCGCAGCACTCTTTCCGCCGAAAAATGCTGTCCTTCCTTTTCCGGAATGGAATAGGGAAGCTGCTCCTCTGTTTCGATCATTGCCCCTTGAATATTCATAGGTACATCAATCCAGCAGGGGCCGCACCGTCCCTGTGTAGCAAGGTAGATTGCTTTCTCGATATGATAGCGAATTTTTTTGGGATCCTTAATCATGACGGCATACTTGGTGATCGATTTCACTGTATCGACGATATAATGCTCCTGTTCGCCAAACTGCCGTAATTCTAATCCGGTGCTCTCTACCGTTGTTTCATAGCGCACCTGACCGGAAATTACCAACATTGGAATGTTGTCCTGCCATGCGCAAAGAACGCCCGTAATGGCGTTGGTGCCTCCGGGGCCTGTTGTGACGCAGACCGCCGCCGGAACGCCGTTCACGCGTGCATAGCCTTCCGCCGCCATCGCACTCGCCTGCTCATGATGATTATAAACGACATGAAGTCCCTGGCAGTTGCCCAGCGCATCGTTGAGATGCATTGCCCCGCCGCCGACAACAGAAAAGACATGATGAATTCCATTCTCCGTCAATAATTGCGCGATATAATCCGCAGCCCTGAGTTTCATTTGTTATTCCTTCTTCGCATTATTTTAATCCGCGGGAAGCATCGCCAGTGTATAGCGATGCGCGGCATCCTCTCCAAAGAGCGCTTCAAGCTTTGCAACCGCCTCTTCCCGCCCGTTAACCGTTGTAATAAAGACATGATCAAACTGCACGCGATCCAGCTCCTGAGGCCGAAGGATCGACACGCCGTGCCGCATTCCGGTTTTATATTTGTCCACAATTGCCACAAGCCGCGCGCCGGGAAGCTCCTTTTGGATCACCTCATAGGTGATTTCAAAATATTTTCCAACACCCCAAATGACGCAATCAAAATTTCCATCCGTGCCTCGATGCCGCTCCCCCGCCGAACGAATCAGCGTGTTAAACATTTCCTGCTTGGATTCCCGGACAAATCGCGCCGCTTTTGCCAACCCATTCTGAAGCATGATCTTGAGGAAATCCTCATGGAATATGCTTTCCTTCACACTGTCTACAAGGCAAGCCTGTATCCCTGCTGCCTTTTCATAAGTCTCAGAGCGCATTGAAAAGCTCTTCAATCCGTGTAACAGCGCAGCGCCCTTTTGTGTATGGACAAAAACAATCGATACGCCACCGACATGGTATCCCGGGTCATCCTCATTGATGCCAAGATGATCCCCCGCGGTGAAATCCGCGACGCAGTTGGGCAGCTTAAAATGGCACTGATAGCAGGAGGGTCGCTTCACATGCTGAAAAGACGCATCGAAATCAGTCTCTCCCAATGGAGCAAGATATTGTTTTCCTTCTTTTATCGAAAGGTTCATACAATATGGAATCCATCGGCCATCCCGCTTAGCCCGCATGTTGAGGTTTGTCACCCTGCTTCCCAGCTCCTGCTGCATATCATCCAGATACTGCCGCATCGCTAACGGCGTGGTGCCTCCCTGGCAAATTAAATCGCAGGTGATCAGATTCTCATCGTCGCAATTCAAAAAATTTTTAACCGCCCCAACCTCACATGGGCAGCCCGTAAACAGTACCTTTCTTCCCTGCCGCAGCTCCCGCTTTACTTCATGATAAATTTCAGGATCTGGCTCACTCATAATATACTTGGAGCCCTTCATGGCATCCAAATCAGCGATTGTTTCGGCCTTTTTGTACTCAGCCCGGGTAAGCTCCCGATTGTATGCAACGCCGAAAACCACGCCGCCTTGTAAAATTACCTGTTCTGCCAGTAGGCTCATGAAACCACCCGATGAACTTTTCCGAAGCTCTTCTTCATCGGTGCGATATCCGCAACAAATCTCGATGTTATGCTGCGGTAGGTGGATATTGGGATTTAAGATCGGACATCTGGCCGTACACAGCCCACATGATACACATTGAGTTTGATCAAGAATCGGATACCGAAACCGTTGTCGGTCATACTGCATCGTAATTGCACCATGAGTGCAAACAGCAGCACATACACCGCAACCATTACAAAGGGCTCGTTCGGCTAGCATCTATCCATCCTCCTAAATTAAGATTTTTGCTGTGATGTGATCACAATATAGTGATCCTGCTCCTCGGAGCCAAAAATCTCTTGCATTTTTGCAATCGCCTCCGGAGTTCCAGGCCTTGTTGTAATAAACGCAACGTCAAAGGAGGTATCACTCAGTTCTTCGCCGCGGATAATATCCAACCCAAATCGCTGCCCCTCTTCATATTTATCAATCACAGCCTTGAGGACAGCGTTTGGATAGAGCTCCTGAATCAGGTCATAGGCATATCCACTGTGAAGCCCCGCTCCCCAGATGATATATTCAAATTTTCCGCCGGGGAAGCGCTCTCCTGCCTTTTCAATCCGCCGTCTGAAATAGCCATAATAATCCGTTTTTTCACGATCCATATAATAATGATCGAGTGCAATCAATTCATCCACGGCTGAGGGGTCACCGTTGATCCGCTTTTTCAGATAGGAGGGGATACGCTGCTTGACCTCAT
>CAZVAV010000240.1:0-4066 GCA_964625135.1 uncultured Oscillospiraceae bacterium
TTTAACAGAGAAAAGAACTGTCTTATTTTTGCATCCAGACCGGAAGCTCCTGCTGCTTTTTGCCATAGTAGCGGCAGCGCTTGTAGCGGCAGGCTTCGCAGATGCCCTTGTTGCCCCGGACGGCGGGCTCTCCCTTGACCTCGTTCTCCAGGAACTCGACCAGAGCCTTGATCTGCTCCTCCTCACCGTCGACGGCGAGGGTCACAGCGCCCTCATTGCCGCCCACGCCTCCGGCGCAGACCAGCGTGCCATGTGCGCCGAACAGCATGTTGATGGCCTCCAGCTCGGTGACCACGATGGTGTTGGAGAGGCAGTACATGCCAAAATCCGCGCCCATCGAGATATCGATGCTGCGAGCGCCGACCGCTCTGCAAGACTCGATCACCGAGGGAACCAGCTTTTCCAGACCAACGGGGGTGATGAATTTCAGACCGTTGGAGGTGACGGGGCCGATGACGCGGGGGATGGTGCCGCCGTCGAAGCCGGCGGTGACGATGCCCACGTTGCCCTGCATATCAACGGCGTTGGCGCCCTTGATGACGATGGTCTCCGCGTGGAAATCGGAGAGCGCTTCGGAAAGCGTCTTTTCCACCGATTCGCCCTGATAAAACACATTGGGGAAGCTTTTGCGGCTGTCGGGATGGGTCACGCACAGCAGGCCGTCGGTGCTCAGGCCAACGGTACATAGCGCGGGCTCAATGCTCTCGCTACCCAGCAGCTCCTGCGCGATAAAGGCGTTGGTGGTGCCGCCCGCCAGCAGGACGTAAGCGGATTCCCACGCCTTTTTGAATTCGGGCATCTGTACGACGGCCTTGGCAATCAGGCGTCTCGATTCGGCTGAGGTCAAAGTAAATACAGTTTTCATATTGGTATCTCCTCTCAGTATCTCCCGAAGCGCATCGGGAAGGTATCATTTCTTCTTCAGATCCACGACCGGGTTGACCAGCGGCTCCATCGAGAAGCCGTCAGGACCGAGAATGCGGCATTCGGCGATATCTCCGTCCTCGATATGGAAGGCGCGTGGCGTACCGGTGGACAGGATGTCACCGGCAAACCAGCCCTGAATGCTGCTGTGCAGGGAAATCAGCTTGGCGGGCTGATGCATCATGTTGTTCACTGTGTTCTTGGCGTGAATCGTGCCGTTATGGACAGACTGAACCTCCAGCTTAAGTACATCGGGCACCTCGTCGGGGGTGACCAGCTGAGGGCCGAACGAGAAGAAGGTGGGGAAATTCTTGACGATGGTCAGATAACGGGGGTTCCCCTGAAGATAATCGTTGCCCTTGAGGATCGACTCCTCGGTCATGTCCAAAATTGTGGTATAACCGACAACGACCGTTTCCCAGTCCGCCTCGGAGACGTCGCGGCAGTCCTGCCCCAAAATAACGCCCAGCTCGGCCTCGGCAGTGGTCTTCTGCGCTTCCTTGAGGGCGGGGAGCTGAATCTCATCGCCGGGGCCGATCAAGGTATCGGCCTGCTTGAAGAAGCTGCCGGGGAAGCCGGTGGGGGTGGCGGAGCCGATATCGCCGGCGTGATCCACATAGTTCAGGCCGATGCCGAAGATCCGCTTGGGATTGCGGTACAAGGGGCCGTACACGACCCGGTCGGCGGGGATGAGACCGCGCATGGTCTCAAGCTCCTGCTTTCCACCGGCGTTGTACCAGTCGGTCAGGCCGGGAATCTGCCCTGCGCAGATTAGATCATACATTTGGGTCAGCCAGGCGGTTCCCTTGGCGGCGTTGAGGGCGGAAATCGGGACGACGCCCTTGGCCGTTACGATTCCCGCGATTTCTTTTCCGTTTACTTGAATGGTTGCAAGTCTCATGGATAATACCTCCTTAAAATGTTAGACAATGCGTCCCACGGGCTGCTTTTTGTCGAGAACCGCGAGGACATTTTCCGCGGCGATTCTGGAAACCCGGGTGGCGGATTCAATGGTGGTGGGGGCAAAGTGCGGGGTAATGATGACATTGGACATCCCAAACAGGGGGCTGTCGGGCGAGACCGGCTCCGGGTCGGTGACGTCAAGGCCGACGCCGGCAAGCTTACCGGATTGCAGCGCCTCGATGAGAGCGGCTTCATCCACCATGGGGCCGCGCGCGCAGTTGATGAGGAGGGCGGTGGGCTTCATCAGCGCCAGCCGATCGCGGTTGACCAGATGGCGGGTTTCGGGGGTCAGGTTGGCATGCAGCGAGACAAAATCCGCCTCACGAAAGACCCGCTCGGGGGAATCGACCAGCTCCACCCCCTCGGGCGGCTCGGAAACGTAGGGGTCGTAGGCGATAACCCGGGCGTCGAACGCGCCGCGAACCATTTTGGCGAAATGGCGGCCGATGCAGCCAAGGCCGATGATGCCGAACGTCTTGCCGGTCGCTTCAATCCCTTCCTTGCTGTTTTTCGCCGCGAAGCCGATCTCGCGATAGGCGTTGGAGACGGGGATGATGTTTTTTGCAAGGGTTAGCATCAGCGTAAAGGCGTGCTCCGCGACCGAGAGGCTGTTTGCGTTGGGGGTCACGGTGACGGCCAAGCCGGCCTCCTTGCAGTAGCCGAGATCGATGTTATCGACCCCAACGCCGTGCTTGCTGATGATCTTCAGCTGCTTTGCGGTTTTCAGCAGGGCTCCGGGCAGCTCGATGATCCGCACAATCACGGCGTCGGCATCGGTAATTTCCCGCCTGATCTGCGCCTCATCCCGGTTTTCCACAAGAACAACCCGATGGCCCGCGGCGCAAAGCAGCTCCGGCCCGATCGGATGTACCTTTTCGGTAATCAAAATTTTTGCCATGCAGTTCCCCCCATTTGTTCGTTGGAAGTCCTTTTGCGAACGGCGATTCTCTCTTTGTCTTCATTTTATAGTAACGGTTTCCCGATCAAAATTCCAATACGAAATCCCTCATATCGGTATAAGCAATTGCTTATGCCTGAGCTGGGCGTCCTGCGTTTCGGGACATCTTTTTTTACTGGGGCGTATATACTGTACTACGCGGCTGACAAGCCGTAGTGCAAGAGCCGCCGCCCCGATGCGTCGGCCAAAAGGAGGCGCCGGATGAAAAAAAGGCTGCTGCGTCTGATCGAGGAGCGTTCCCTCGTCTGCGGGGTAGTGGGATTGGGGTATGTGGGGCTGCCGCTCGCGGTGGAAAAGGCCAAGGCGGGATTTCGCACCATCGGGGTGGATATCCAGCCCGAGCGGGTGGCGATGGTCAATCGGGGTCAGAATTACATCGGCGATGTGGTGGACGAGGAGCTTGGCCGCCTGACAGCATCAGGGCTGCTGGTCGCGACCGAGGATTTTGAGTGCATCCGGGCAGTTGATTTTGTGGCGATCTGTGTGCCGACGCCGCTTGACCGGTACCGGCAGCCCGATCTGCAATACATCCGGGAGTCGGCGACGCAGATTGCACGGCGGCTGCACAAGGGGAGCATTGTCGTGCTGGAGTCGACCAGCTATCCCGGCACCACCGAGGAGCTGCTGCGCCCGATTTTAGAGCAGGGCTCGCACCTTCGCTGCGGGGAGGATTTTTATCTCGGCTTTTCGCCCGAGCGGGTCGATCCCGGCAACCTGATCTACCACACCCGCAACACCCCCAAGGTGGTCGGCGGGGTGGGAAAGGACGCGACCGAGGTGATCGCGGCGCTCTACCGGGCGGTGCTTCAGGGTGAGGTGCTGGAGGTCTCAAAGCCTGCCGTCGCCGAAATGGAGAAGGTGCTGGAAAACAGCTACCGCAACGTCAACATCGCGCTGATCAATGAGATGGCGATGCTCTGCGACGCGATGGGACTGGACATCTGGGAGGTCATCGAAGCGGCAAAAACCAAACCCTACGGCTTTGCGCCGTTTTATCCCGGCCCGGGGGTAGGGGGGCACTGCATTCCGATCGACCCGGCCTATTTGACATGGCGGGCGCGGGCGTTTGACTTTCATACTCCGCTGCTGGAAAGCGCCTTTCTGATCAACGACCGGATGCCGGAATATTGCGCCGAGCGGGCGGGGCGGATTCTCAACCGACAAAGGAAAGCGCTGTCCGGTGCAAAAATTCTCGCGCTTGGGGTTGCGTATAAGCAGGAG
>CAZVAV010000241.1:0-4061 GCA_964625135.1 uncultured Oscillospiraceae bacterium
GCTGTGCGCCGGATTTCTTTGTTTACTCGGTTTCCTCGGACTGGGAGAAGCTCTTTTTCCAGTCATCAAAGCCCTTCATGACCAGATCGTAGGTGTCATTGCAGAGGCTCGGCAGCTTTCCGCCAAGCTCTACGCCCGCCGCCTGAAAGCCCTTTTCCACTGCGGCGCGCAAGCCGTCGATCTTGGTGGCGTCATCCCCTGCCAACGCTTTGGCCATATCGAGGATACGACCCGAGACGGCCTCCGCCGAGTATTCTCCGCCCGGCCCAATCGCCGACTTGGCGGCAGAGACCTGATCACTGGAAGCGGTCAGATCCATCCCGAAGAGAACAAGATTGGACTTCTGTCCCTGCCGGGTAACCATGCTGCGCAGCATCTGGGTAAAGCTGTCCGCCCGCTGGCGTTGCAGCTCAAGCAGCTGGTCGGAGGTAATCCTTTTACTCTCCGATCTGCTGTAAACCACAGACGCGGAGGAGTCCCCCTCTACAAATTGATCCACACGCTCGGTCTGGGTCTTATCTGCCTCTTTTTCCGAAGTCTTGGCCGCTTTGGTCTCCTGTGTCCGCTCCACATTTTGCAAGGAGCCGACAGTCGTCGATCCAATCCCGTTTACATTCATTGCAAATCTCCTTTCTATCCGTGTGCCTCTTTCGCTACACAAAGCAACGTGCTGCCGTGATCGACTATTTGACGTTTTTAAGATGGGCAGCCACCTTGACGTCCTCTCTTTTGATATGATTGAGCAGCCATCCCGCAATGCTGCTGTTAACCTTGCCGACCAGTGCGAGGGTCGGGCCCTCTTTTGCCAGCTGATCGGACAAGTCCTTTACGACCCTCTTAAATTCCTCATGATACTGCTTATGCCGCACAGCGTCGGGGTACTGGGACTGCCGCTGAAGCTGTTCCTCGTGGTCAAAATGCTTCACCGTGTAATCTTGGAGGAAACGGCAGGTCTTCTCCAATTCAACCCGGCCTTTTCCCGCCGCGCAGGCAGACATCAAGTCATTGATCGCATCAATCAGTGTGCGGTGCTCCTGATCGATGATGCTGTTTCCTGTTTCTAAATCCTTGCTCCATACAAAGGCCATGGCAGATGCCCCACCTTCAAAAATTAATATGAATCCGTTCCTCGTGAAAAGCCAAATCAGATTCTGCGACAGACTCCACATATAAAACGGAAATTCTTTTGGGCTCAAGATCGAACCGTTTGATAAAGGCGTCAACCTCATCCCAATCGCCAAATTCATATCTGACAATAAACTCCAGAATTTCGGCCAACACCCCTCTTTTATAGAGCAGGGCTTCTTCGACGACCAGCGGAAGAGCCAGCTCGCGAAGAATGGTCTGGATATCCTGATCGACAATTACATCGAGCATCGAAAAAAGCCCCGTCGCATAGGCACTCTCCGAAAGATCGAGCAGCCCCATCTTCTTCGCAAGCCGTTCGGCAAAAACGCCCCGGCTCAGCGCGATTTTGGCAGCCTCCTCGCCCTTCTTCTCATCGGTGATGCTGCGCAGCAGCACCAGCAGCACCCACCGGCGAATCTCCCTTACGCCCATTCGGACAAGCGCGTGTCGAAGAGATCCGACCCGATGGCTTCGATAATATTGCAGGGTGTTGATCTTCAAAAGGAATTTATATGCCAGATTGACATCTGAGCGGATAATACTGTAAAGAACATCGTAGCTAAACGTCGGCTTTTCAATCTCCCGCCAGACCCGCATACAGGTGGCCTGCGCAACCTCCGCCGAGTTTTTTTCCATCATGATCGGCTGCGAAAAATAGTAACCCTGAAACAGCGTATAGCCGTCCCTTTGTGCTTGGCGTAGCTCCGTGATGGTTTCTACCTTTTCCGCGAGCAGCTTCTTCCTGTGCGCGTATTTTTGCGCGATACGACGCCGCGTCGGTTGATCGGTCAGCTTAAAATCGACCTTGATGATCTCGACACATTCGAGCACCTCATCGGGAACCCCGCTGCCCACATAGTCATCCAATGCCAAGGTAAAGTGGCTTTTTTGAAGCTGCCAAAGGCGTTCCAGCAAGGGCGGATCAAATTCTACCGTTTCCAGAATTTCCAGTACAAAATCCCTTGGGTTCATCAAAAAAGGAAAATCAGACAGGAGGAACGAGCGGGTGCAGTTGACATAGGCCGGCCTTCCATCGAGCAGCTTTTTCAGACCAAATTCCCCAACGGCATTGGTGATGAGTCTGCGGGTTGCCAATTCTCCGTCAATACTGGAATCAAATCGGTTATCGCTGTTACTCCGATGCAAGAGCTCATAGCCAACTACCGCATAAAATTCATTCAGAATCGGTTGGCGCGCCACATATACCTTCACACATTTTCTCCTCCCGAGGCGCTCGCATCAGTCCAGAAGCCAACATCATAGCCGCCACGCAGATATGATACCATTTTCCGATAAAAAATCAATACTTATCCTCTCCGGGAAGGTTGACCGGTCGATCGTCGGTCGTATAGGTCAGGTTTGCAGACAACACACTGCTGCTCTTAAGCTGGAAATGTCCCACCAGATCCTTCAGAATCTGAGCCTGTCCGGAAAGCTCCTCGCTTGCGGCGGCACTTTCCTCGGCGGTAGCGGAGTTGGTCTGCACCACCGCGGAAATCTGGTCGATTCCCACCGTAATCTGCGACACCTTGTCCGCCTGCTCAATCGAAGCGACGCTGATCTTCTCGATCTGCTCGACCACCGCTTGGGTGCCCTCCACTACGCTTGCAAGGGAATGGGCGGTTTCCTTTGCCATTTTCGTTCCGTTTTCCACCGACTTGATCGAGCTCTCAATCAACGCGGCGGTGTTCTTGGAGGCCTCGGCGGATTTACTGGCAAGATTTCTTACCTCGTCGGCCACCACCGCGAAGCCCTTGCCCGCCGCACCGGCGCGAGCCGCCTCTACCGCGGCGTTGAGTGCAAGAATATTGGTCTGAAACGCGATATCCTCGATGGTCTTGATAATTTTTCCGATCTCGGAGGAGCTCTCGCTGATCTCGCCCATCGCGGTCATCATGCTCTTCATCTGCTGATTGCTTTCGCCCACCAGCGTTCCGACCTCCCCAACCTTTTGGGACGCAACCCTGGCATTTTGCGCGTTCTGATTGATCTGCCCGGAAATTTCGGTGATGGTGGCAGCCAGCTCCTCCACCGAGCTCGCCTGCTCGGTTGTCCCCTGAGAAAGAGCCTGCGCCCCGGACGACACCTGATCCGAGCCGGAAGAAACCTGATCGGCGCTTTGGTTGATCTGAATCAATGTGTTGCTCAGATCGGCAATGATTTTACGGATCGACTGGAGAAGCGGCCCAAAATCGCCGACATAAGAGTCTGCCTCGGTACTGGCGATGGTGAAATTGCCCCGCGCCATCTCCCCGAGCAAATACTGCTCATCGTTGATAATGGCGCTCAGGTGGTTGGCAATCACCTGCGTGGCCTCGGCAAGCTGCCCGGTCTCGTCCTTTGACTTTACCTGCGGAACAGCGGACTTCAAGTCGCCCAGCGCAAGCTTTTTCAGGCGCTCGGTACATGCCTTCATCGGATCGCCGATCCCCTTGGCCAACGAAAACGCAATGATTCCGGCTACCAGCATTGCAACCGCAAGCAGAATCGCTGTGATGGTGATGCCAATGATCGTGGAGCCCATAAAATCGGACAGCGGCGCGTTGATGCCGATGCTCCAGCCGTCAGTATCGCGGATCGGCGCATAGGCGAGAAACTTTTTCACACCGGCGTACTGATATTGGCCAAAGCCGGTCTGACCCTCGGTCATTTTCTTTTCCAAGGCAGCCAGCGGAGCGAGCTCCTTATCGGTTTTTGCGTCCACCTGCGTATTCTCGCCATTTTTTACGTTATCCATGTTTCGATGGGCGATCGTATTGCCGCTCCGGTTGAGAAGGTAGGCGCTGCCTCCCTGGCCGATCTGCAAATCGACCACAATGTCATTGAGGAAGGTTTCCTTCGGGACAAAGTAAACCACCCCAACCACACGGGTATTGGAAACCCCGTCCGCCCAAAGAGGCGCGGCAACAATAACACTGATCTCTCCGGTGACC
>CAZVAV010000242.1:0-4025 GCA_964625135.1 uncultured Oscillospiraceae bacterium
GCTTGAGGGAATCAGCCTTCGCTTGCTCGACACCGCCGGAATCCACACGACACAGGACGCGGTGGAGCAAATCGGCGTCGAGCGCGCGCGGCAGGCGATCGAAACGAGCGACCTTGTGCTGTTTCTGCTCGACCGCTCCCGCCCCTTTACCGAGGAGGAGCAGGAGCTGTTCCGGTCGATTCAGGGGCGGCCGCATTTGGTGCTGGCGAACAAATCCGACCTGCCCGCCGCCGGAGGGACGAGTTTTCCACAGCCCCCCCGCCCGGATGTTGAAATCTCGGCCGAAAGTGGCGAGGGCATCGCGCTGCTCTCGCAGGCGATTCACCAAACGCTCGGGCTGCGGCTGACCCAGGATCATTGCCTGATCGCTTCCGAACGGCAGTACGCCTGCGTTTCCCGCGCCGCCGCCGCCCTTGAGGAGACGATCGCGGCGCTTCACGAGGGGATTACCCTTGACGCGGTCGGGGTGCTGCTGGATGGCGCGATTGCGCCGCTTGCCGAGCTGACCGGACGTCAGGTGTCCGAAGCGGTGCTCGAGCAGGTGTTTGCCCACTTCTGTGTTGGAAAATAAGAGGAATTGTATGATTACGTTTACTGCAAAGGAATATGAGGTCGCCGTGATCGGAGCCGGACATGCCGTCTGCGAGGCGGCGCTGGCCGCTGCCCGACTTGGCAAAAAAACCGCCCTCTTCACCATTTCGCTCGACGCGGTGGCGAACATGCCCTGTAATCCCTCGATTGGCGGGACGGCAAAGGGGCATATTGTCCGGGAAATCGACGCGCTCGGCGGTGAGATGGGGCGGGTTGCCGATGCAACGATGCTCCAGAGCCGGATGCTCAACCGGGGAAAGGGTCCGGCGGTGCATTCGCTGCGGGTGCAGAGCGACCGGATGCGCTACCACGAGGCGATGAAGCGGGTGGTGGAGCGCTGCCCGAAGCTCGACCTGATTCAGGGGGAGGTCGTCGAGGTCATCGTGAAGGATGGCCGGGTCACGTCGGTGGTGACCGCCCTGGGAGCCGAATATCCCTGCCAGGCGGCGATCGTGGCCACCGGCACCTATCTCAGGGGAAAAATTTTCATCGGGGAGTTTTCGCAGGAATCCGGCCCCGACGGCTGCCACGCCGCCGTATCCCTTGCCGGGTGCTTTCGGGCGCTCGGGCTGCCGATGCGCCGCTTTAAGACCGGCACCCCGGCGCGGGTGAACAGGCGCTCGATTGATTTTTCCCGTCTGGAGATTCAGCCGGGAGATGAGCGGATCATCCCCTTTTCGGCTGATACCGATGAGGCAAGCCTCGAAAACAAGATGGTCTGCCATATCGCCTATACCAACGGGGAGACTCACCGGATTATCCGGGAGAATCTGCACCGCTCTCCCCTGTTTGCGGGGGTCATCGAAGGAACCGGCCCGCGCTACTGCCCGTCGATCGAGGATAAGGTAGTGCGGTTCGCCGAAAAATCCCGCCATCAGCTTTTTATCGAGCCGATGGGCGAAGCAACCGACGAGATGTATTTGCAGGGGATGAGCAGCTCGCTGCCGTTTGAGGTGCAGCTCGCGTTTTACCACTCGATCGAGGGGCTGGAGCAGGTCGAGGTGATGCGTCCCGCCTATGCCATCGAGTACGACTGCATCGATCCGCTCGCGCTGCGCCCCTCGCTGGAAACCAAGCAGATCGGGGGATTGTATGGCGCGGGGCAGTTTAACGGAACCTCGGGCTACGAGGAGGCGGCGGCGCAGGGGCTGATCGCCGGGATCAACGCCGCCCGTCAGCTCGATGGGCTGGCGCCGCTCATCCTTGCGCGGGACGAGAGCTATATCGGCACGCTGATTGACGACCTCACCACCAAGGGAGCCGGTGAGCCCTATCGGATGATGACCTCGCGGTCGGAATATCGGCTGTTGCTGCGTCAGGATAATGCCGAGAGCCGCCTGACCCCCAAGGGGCGGGAAATCGGCCTGATCGGAGAAGCGCGGTGGGAGGCTTACTGCAAGCGGGAGACACAAAAAAAGGACGAGATTGCCCGCCTTTCCTCCACCTCGATTCCCCCGTCGGCGGAGCTTTGCGCTCTGCTCGAAGCACGGGGCACCGCCCCCATTCAGACCGGGGTGCGCCTTTGCGAGCTGCTGCGCCGTCCTCAGCTCGACTATCCGTCGCTCGCCCCCTTCGATGCTGCCCGTCCCGCCCTGCCCCGCGCGGTCGCGGACGCGGTCGAAACCGAGATCAAATACGCCGGCTATATCGAGAAGCAGAAGGCGCAGGCCGCCGAGATGCACCGGCTGCGCAGCATGAGCCTGCTGGGGTTGGATTTTTCCGCCGTGCCCGGCCTGCGGATCGAGGCGCGGGAAAAGCTGGCGCGGGTGCAGCCCGAAAGCCTTGGAGCCGCCGCGAATCTCTCGGGCGTTTCCCCGGCGGATCTCTCGGTGCTGATGCTTGCGCTTTCCCGCCATCGTCGGGCAGGCGGCTCGGATCATCATACAAAATAGCATAGTACGCATTAAATATACTTTATGTTGTTAAAATATCAAAACTAATTGTATTAAATAAACGAATCATACAAAACGAAGAATAAAAATGCTCCCTTTTGAAAGGAGAACATGATGTTTCAGCTCCCGACCGAAGCCATCCTTCCGCTGCTTTCCTCGTTTGGCATCACCCTTACCGACGAACAG
The DNA here is from genome assembly GCA_964625135.1 of uncultured Oscillospiraceae bacterium. GTDB lineage: Bacteria > Bacillota > Clostridia > Oscillospirales > Ruminococcaceae > Yanshouia. The sequence continues at coordinate 2,670 of CAZVAV010000242.1, forward strand.
GTCGGCGCGTTTTGCCGCTACGGGGAATCGCTGCTCGCGTATAACGAACGGGTCAATCTCACCGCCATCACCGATCCCACCGAGATTTCGGTCAAGCATTTCGCCGACAGCCTGATTCCCCTCGCGCTGACCGAGCTGCCGCAGGGGGGCTCGCTCATCGACGTTGGAACCGGGGCGGGCTTTCCCGGTGTGCCGATGAAGCTGCTGCGACCCGATCTTTCGCTCACGCTGCTCGACAGCCTGCAAAAGCGGCTGACCTTTTTAGAGGAGCTGTCCGTTCTGCTCGGGCAGAAAAACTCGTTTGTCCACGCCCGTGCCGAAGCAGCCGGAATCGATCCCGCTCTGCGCGGACGGTTCGACGTCGCGACCTCGCGCGCGGTGGCGAAGCTGGCGGTGCTCTGCGAATATTGCCTGCCTCTGGTCAAGGTCGGCGGAGTGATGCTTGCGCTCAAGGGGTCTGACTGCCAGGAGGAGCTTCGCGAGGCGGCAAACGCCATCCGCATTCTGGGCGGCGGAGAGCCCCGGCTGATCGAATACTCGCTTGGCGCGTCGGGCGGCCGCAGCCTGATTGTGATTCCAAAGGTGATTCCCACCGCAAAAAAGTTTCCGCGCCAGCGGGTCAAGCTCAGCGAAAAGCCGCTGTAGTGCTATTCTCCGATCGTTCGGCGGGGAGTGTCTCAAGAGATGTCTGTGAACGTGGTGAAGGGTTTGCGGGCTCCCGTTGAGAAACGCTGTGTTTTTTCAAGAGAAAACGAAACGGCTTGTATTTGTATGGATTGAAAACATCCGTCGAACCTGTTATAATCATGACCAAGGGGGGGCGAAAGGATGCTGGATGCGAAAGATCTTCAAGCGATCGCGGCGTTGCTACAACCGCAATTTGATAAAATTGATTCTCGCTTCGACAAAATCGAAACTAGTGTCAATGTCATTGAAACCAGAATGGACAAAATCGAAACTAGTGTCAATGCAATTGAAACCAGAATGGACAAAATCGAAACTAGTGTCAATGTCATTGAAATCAGAATGGACAAAATCGAAACTAGTGTCAATGTCATTGAAACCAGAATGGACAAAATTGAAACTAGTGTCAATGTCATTGAAACTAGAATGGACAAAATCGAAACTAGTGTCAATGCAATTGAAACCAACATAGACAAGATTGAGACAAGAATAGACGCGATTGAAACACAGCTGGATCAGATCGAACAGGATGTTAAAGAGGTAAAAACAACGGTGAATGAAATTGGCGAATGGGCTGAAAAAGTTTCGCCTGTTACGCAGGTTCCTTATATGTTTGAAGCAAAATAGGTGGATTTTCCACCTTTCAAAAACAGGCCGCCGCAAAATTTTGCG
>CAZVAV010000243.1:0-4020 GCA_964625135.1 uncultured Oscillospiraceae bacterium
TCCATATAGGCCTCGTCGACCACAACTAGACAATCGACCGACTCAACCAACCGGATGACTTCCTCCCGGGGCAGCTCGCTTCCGCTCGGGTTATTCGGATTTGAAAAGAGGATCAAATCCGCGTCGTGTGTCTTAGCGCCCTCGATCAACGCATCGACCGAAAAGGTCATGTCCGATTTTCGAGGCAGCCGGACGGCGCGGCGTCCGAAAATTTCGGCATTGCTCCAGTAGCTGCCAAAGTCCCGCTCGATGCCGAGCACCACCCCGCCGTAGGGGATCAGCCGCCCGACGATCATATTGATCAGCTCGTCCGAGCCGTTTCCCGGAACAACGCAATCCGGGTCAACCGAAAACGCGCGGCCAAAGGCTTGGCGCAGCGCCACGGTGCGGTCATCCGGATAGCAATTGAAATTGAGCGCCCTGACCGCCTCGGCCAGCTCGTTTTTGATCTCCTCCGAAAGGGGCACGCAGCTCTCGTTGGCGTCGAGCCGAGTCGCATAATCGGTGCCGCAGTAGGAGAAGGGAGAAAGCCTCGGAAGGGCGGGGTTTAACCGAATGTACCTCATTCCTCAAGCCTCACTTTCACGGCATTGGCATGAGCCGAAAGCCCCTCGCGTGCGGCAATGGTGAGAATATCCCCCGCCGCCTCTGCCATTGCCTGCTTCGGATAGTACAGAAAAGCGCTGCGCTTGATAAAGCTGTCGACCCCCAGCGGCGAGAAAAACCGCGCGGTGCCGCCGGTGGGAAGCACATGGTTAGGGCCTGCGTAATAATCGCCGAGCGGCTCGGGGGTATATTCCCCCAGAAAGACCGATCCGGCGTTGTCGAGCGCCCCCAACAGACGCATCGAATTTTCGACCTGCACCTCGAGATGCTCGGGCGCGAGGTCGTTGGCGAGCGCCACCATCTGCGCCTCGCTTTCACAGAGGACGATCGCGCCAAAGTCCCGCAGCGAGGCCGCGATGATCTCCCGGCGCTCGAGCCCCTCAATTTGTCGGGCAAGCTCGGCCTTTGTCTCGTTTACCAGCCGTTCGCTGGTGGTCAGCAGCACCGCCGAGGCCATCCGGTCATGCTCGGCCTGTCCCATCAGATCGGCGGCGAGATAGCGTGGGTTGGCGGTATCGTCGGCCAGAATCAGAATCTCGCTGGGTCCGGCGATCATGTCGATGTCAACCGTGCCGAAGAGAAGCCGTTTGGCGGTGGCAACGAAGATGTTGCCGGGTCCGACAATCTTGTCACAGCGGGGAACACTTTCGGTACCAAACGCAAGCGCCGCGACCGCCTGTGCCCCGCCCATCAAAAAGACCCGGTCAACCCCGCAGAGGGCGGCGGCGGTGAGGATGTCGGGATTGGGCTTGCCGTCCGAGCCGGGTGGGGTCACCATCACCAGCTCCCCCACCCCCGCGATTTTGGCGGGGATCGCGTTCATCAGCACCGAGGAGGGGTAGGCCGCCGTGCCACCCGGAACATAAAGCCCGACTCGGTGCAGGCCGCGTACCCGCTGACCGAGGATGACGCCGTTCTGCTGCGAATCTAGGAAGCTTTGGGTCTTTTGCCGCTGGTGAAAGGCGACAATGTTCTCCTGCGCGTTTAAGAGAGCCGAGACAAACGCGGGATCGGCCCCGGTCAGCGCGTCGTTGATGAGCTCCCGCTCCACCTCAAAGGCTTCGGGGCAGCGGCCATCGAATCGAAGGGCGTAATCCCGAACCGCCGCATCCCCCCGCTCGCGCACCTCCGAAAGAATTTCGTTCACCGTTTCGGTGACGCTGCTTTTGGTTTGCTGCTCGCGCCGGCGCATCCGGTCAAAAAACGCGCGTTCCGTCTTGCCGTCCGCAATGACCGTCTGAATCATTCCGCTACCTCCTTCGCGTTGTTGAGCCTGTCGACAATCTCCTCAATCTCCGCCTTGCGCAGCTTGAGGCTTGCAATGTTGACGATGAGCCGAGTGGAAATCTCGCAGACCGTTTCCACCACCGCAAGGCCGTTTTCAGCAAGGGTCTTGCCGGTTTCGACAAGATCGACAATCGCGTCGGTCAGGCCGAGCACCGGGCCAAGCTCGACCGAGCCCTCAATCTTGATGATGCCGACGTCCAGCTGCTTTTTGGCAAAATAGTCGGCGGCAATTTTGGGATATTTGCTTGCCACCCGCCGGGCGGCGTAGCCCGCGAAGAAATCGCTGTCCGCAGGAGCGGCCAGCACCATGCGGCAGCGGCCAAAGCCGAGATCGGCCATCTCGTAAAACGAGCTGCCGTTTTCCAAAATCGTGTCCTTGCCGACAATGCCGATGTCGCAGGCGCCGGTTTCGACATAGGTGATGACGTCAGCCGCCTTGGCGAAAACCACGTCAATCTCCCCGCCGTCGGTCGAAACAATCAAGCGGCGTCCCTTATCCTGTAGCCCCTCGCAGCCGTAGCCCGCTTTTTGGAGCAGCGCGACCGCGCCCTTTTCAATTCTGCCCTTGGTCAGAGCCATCCGAATGGTTCTGTTCATCCCTGCACCTCCGAAGCACCGGCGAGTCGCCGGAGACGATTCTTGTTATTGACCGACAACCGCATTGCCGACCACCCGAAACACCCGATCAAAGCCCTCCGGGACGGGGTCGGCGGCGGCATCCGCCACCGGCACCAGCCGGGCGGCAAAGCGCTGGCTGCAAAGCCGATCGACTAGGGCAAACGCCTCGGTCACCGCGCTGTCTTGATCAACCAGCACCGCCGCCGAGGGCGGACCGATCGAAGCGTTTCCCTCGGCTCGCTCGCAGAGCAGGTCAAGGTTGATGCCAAAGCCGGTGGCGGGTCGGGGCGGCCCGAATTCTCCGATCAGCTCATCATATCGCCCCCCCGACAGAACCGGCTCCCCGGCTCCGGCGGTATAGCCCCTGAATAGAATGCCGGTATAGTAGTCCGCCTGATTGACCAGTCCGAGATCAAGGCTCAGGTGCTCGCCCAGCCCCAAATCGGAAAGGGCATTGTAGAGGCTCGCCAGTGTATCGAGCGCCCGGTCAGCCGCCTCGTTGGAAAAGAGGGCGCGCGCCTGCTCCAGCACCGCGACCGAGCCGAACAGGGCGGGCAGCTTGTTGAGCGCCTGCTGCGCCGGACAGCCCTCAAACCGCTCGAGCAGCAAATCAAGCGCCGGGAAATTCTTATGCTCGACCAGCTCCCGGATCTGTTCGCGGGTGACCGCGTCGGTCGCAAGGCTGTCAACAAGGGCGTTGAAGTAGCCGATATGGCAGAGCTCGAGCTGGTAGTCGGCTCCGCAGACCGAGCGTAGGCTCCTGCATGCAAGCTCGACGATCTCAACGTCACAGATCGGCAGAGCCCCACCGACAAATTCAACCCCCATCTGGGCAATCTCCCCCGAAATTCCCGAATTGCCGTTGGCATGGCGGTAAATCTTCTGGTTATAGTAGATGCGCAGCGGATGGGTCACCGTGCGCAGCCGCGCGCCGATCAGCCGGGCGATGGGGATGGTGCAGTCGGGACGCAGCACCAAAATCCGGCCGGTGTGATCCACCAGCTTATAGATGCTCTCCTGCGGAAAATAGGCTCGGGCAGTCTCGAACACATCGTAGTATTCGAGCACCGGGGTTGAAACCTCCAGAAAGCCGCGCGACTCGAAGAGCTCGCGCAGCGAGCGGACAAGTCCGCCGCGCTTTTCGCATTCGCCGAAGAGACGATCCTTGGTGCCGTCCGGGGTGATCTTATTGTACTGCTTCATCGTTTCTGCTCCTCCGCCCATCGCTTTAGTTCGCTAATGTATTAGCATCTAAAATTCAATGATGCTATCCTATCATATTCGACGGGGTTTCGTCAACTAAAATAAGGAAATCTGGCTTGTTTCGGGTAAATCGCCAAAAGCGCCCCCATTTTTCAGGGCCTCTATAATGGTTTTTGACGCAGTGGTCTGCTCGGAGAACTCCTCAATCGATAGGAACGGCCCCCTTTTCGCCGTCTCATACAGGCTTTCCGCCGCGGCCAACCCCGCCCCCTTAATTGAGGAAAAGGGCAGGCGGATTTTGCCGTC
>CAZVAV010000244.1:0-4018 GCA_964625135.1 uncultured Oscillospiraceae bacterium
AGTTGCCGTTATTAGAACCGCCGCCGTTGCCGCCTTGGCCGCCGGGGGCAGAGCCATCGACCTGAATAGAGCCGCTGCCGTCTGTGGTAGCGCCCGAGCCGCCATTGCCGCCCGCGCCATCGCTGCCACTGGAAGTACCGCCGGAGCCGCCCGTTGCAGCGCCGTCTTCTTTAACGGTAATATTACCGCCGGAGACAAGGCCGTCGCCGCCCGCGCCGCCGTTGCCCTCCTGAGAGGAGCCGCCGTTACCGCCCTGTGCGGTGCCTTCCGATTCAATGACCACGTTGCTGGAGCCGCCTGCGCCGGAGCCACCCGCACCGCCGTTGCCGCCGGTGTAAGCGTTGCCGCCGTTGCCGCCCTTAAGGATTACGCGGGTGCCGATATCTAGGGTGCCAAGGTGGCTCTGGGTATCAACCGCCGCCGCGCCGTTGCCGCCGCTCGCGTGATCCGCGCCGCCGTTGCCGCCCTTTCCGCCGAAAATTGTGCCGCTGCTGCCGCTGTTATTGACGATCTTGAAGTTCACATTCGCGCCATATTGAATGGCGGGCTGGCCGTCACAGTCGAGGGAGGCCGCGTTGTTCGTCCCGGCCGGGCCAGCCAGATCAAAGCCGTTCATATCAAGCTTGACATCGGTCTCAAGAACGATCGGATGTTCGAGATTGACGCTTCTCGTAAGCTTGATGGTTTTGGTTGCTGCGTCATATTCCGCGGCGTCGCCGAACATGGTGGCAACCTCTTCCGCGCTGCTGGAGCCGGAAATGGTTCCGCCTCCCGCGCTGATCGCAGGCAGCGCGGGATTTCCAACCTCAAAAGCTATCGGATTACCGTCTTCGTCGGTGAGCACAATGCCATTCTCATCAATCTTGACAATGCGAACCAGCGCGGCGCTCATCGCGCCCTTGCTGTTCTGCATCCAGATTTCTATCCGGTGCTCGCCGATTTCGGTCAAGCGATTGATGGTGCCGAGAAGCTGGACAAAGCTTACGCCGTCCGCTTCCTTCTGGTCAAGAATCTGCTCCGGGCCGCCGTTGACCCTGTAATAGAGGGTATCGGTCACGCCCGCCGTATCCTTCACCTTGGCGGCCACGACGATGTCCTGATCTCCGCCGCCGCTGGCGGTCAGATAGAGCTTAAACGCTTCGGCCGGCTCAGCCGGGAGCTCAGGAGGCGCGGCGATCTCGTTGACCGAGAACAGCACCGAAAGCCGCAGCGCTTCCCCGGCGGGGATTGTGCGATTCCGCCAGGAGAAGGCGAGACCGCTGTCATTGCCAGTTGCATAGTCCTCCTGATCGGTGTTCTTAAAGGTGTTGGCATTTCTGCTGCTGTAGTAGCCAAACCACATCGTGTCGACATTGGTCGCGCCCGAGGCGTTGCGGCAGGCCAAGGCAAACTGCTTGCCCTCGCCCGGGTCGGGAAGATTTCCTCCCTCCCGATTCACCAGCCGAAAGCCGGTGGGGATTCGATAGATAGAGGCCCGATCGTCCCCGCCGATCATTACATCCGCGTTCACGCCAAGCGAGAGGTCGGAGAGATCAACATTGGTCATATTCTCGAGGACATAGGTCACCTGAAGATATTGCTTGCCGTTGATCAGTTCAAACTCGGTGTGCAGCTTGACGCGGTTGTTGGCCGCCACAATTGCGCCGTCGGTTGTAGAGACCTTTTCGTCCAAATTATAGTCCGACACACCGTTGTCATCTCTGCTCGCATCGGTTCGCAGATAGGCGTCATAGCCATGGTTGCTAAAGGTCGTTTGAATCTCTGCTTTACTGTCAGCATTATAACCCTTCACATCGTAGATGCTGTTTTGGGCATACGCCTTGAGAACATCCGGCGGCGATGTCGTAAAATCTCCCACCGGCAGCGTCGAAGCCTTGGCGGGAACATCGATGTTGGTCGTTCCAAGGATCAGGCCATTCGCAACCTCAATGGCGGTATGGCCGATCCGCTTACTGCTCCCGGAGCCGTTTTGCACGACCAAAAAGTACTTGCCGTCGGCGGGGAGCGGGGCAAAGAGATATTCACCCTTTTGTAGGCCGTTCGGCTCACCGGAGCTCACGCTTGCTGTTGTGGCGGTCAATACCTGACTGCCGTCGGCGCTCTTGTAGAGCGTCACCGTCGCACTGCCAAGCGGCGCATTATCCATCGTCACCATGCCGCGCAGCGCGGTGCGCCCGACGGTATAATTGCCGACGAGGGTGTTGTATGTACTGCCTTGTATGCTCAGCGTCCCCTCCGTAGGATTCCCCGCGAGGGTGCTGCCGACGGTCAGATAGGTCGAGAGCTTCTGCGCCCCAACATAGGTGTATCCGCTCGCCTGGCTGTTTTGCACGTCGGCGCGCGAAATTTCGGCGCTGCCTTGCGCAATGATCAGCGTCCCAGTCGGAGAGTCGGGGACGGTCTTGGCGTTGGAAATCAGCGTCGCGCCGTCCAGAATCAGCTCAGGCTCGGCATGGATATCGCCGCCGCTCAGCAGCGCGTACACGCCGTCTTCGGAGGTTGCCTCAACGGTGGTGTCGAGGACGGTCAGCGTGCCGCTGGCATTCGTTGCCGTGCTGGCGGCGGAGGTCAGCGTCGCGTCCTTGAGCAGAACCGTTCCGCCCTCATTGAGCAGAAGGATTCCTGCTCCGCTGACTGTGCCGTTTTGAATGGTCAGCGTGGCACCGAGCCTCGCCGTAAACAGGGAGGCATCCGGGTTTTCGGCGGTCAGCTCAGTTGAGGCGCTCAGTGTATTGCCACCGAGATCGAGCACCCCGTCAAAGCCGGAAGCCAGCGTGATGGGCTGCTCCAGCGACAGTGCCTTGGTCAGCGAAACGGTTTTTTTCGCCGCATCAAAGGTAACGGCGTCGGGGTCGGCAAAGCGCAGCTCGTCATAGAGCATCGCAGCGCTGCTCAAGCCGTCGCGGTCTTCTATCCGCCAGCCGTTCCACTGCACGGTGCTGCCCGATTGTTCGCTGTAAGCGGCCAGCGCCGTCTCGAGCACATCTTCAACCAGAGCAAATCCCTCGTCGTCGATGAGAGAGAGGGTTCTCTTGGCGGGGCAGTCGGCAAAAACGCCTTCCGCCACCGTCGTGGGCGGCGTTGCGCCAAGCGAGAGCAAAGCCAGCACGGTACAGCCCGCAAAGGCTTCGTCCTTGATCTCTGCTGTATGCTGCGCTGTTAGCTTGGTCACCGACGCGGGGATGCCCGAGTCGAGCACGGTGATGTCCGGCGACGTAAGCTCCAGCGTCTCGAGCGCGGTGAGCGTCGCGAGGGTCGCCCAGTCGTCGGCGGTCAAATTTCCGGCGGAGATTTCCAGGCTCTTGACCGTGTCGGCGGACGTACCATCCAATGCCGCCTCTAGAGTATCACCGGTTTTTTCGGTGTCGTTCACCTTCACTGTCAGCTGAGCTGCCGCCAGCGTTACCGGCTTGCTCGCCGACAGCGGCGGCAGCTTCGGGGAGAAAAACGCCATGAGATCGCGCAGCTTGACCCGCAGCGTCTCGTCAAAGAAGCCCCGCTCCTCCGCGGAGAGGGCGCAGAACGCCTCATAGGCCGCGTCGACCTGTGCGGAGACTGCCGTCAGCTCCTCTTCGGAAAGCGCTTGCAGCTCCTCCACCGTGGGCAGAGCCGCGGCCAGCTCCTCGGCCTTGCTCACCGCGTCCTCCGTCGGGTTTGCGGGTGTGCCGCTGTCGTGGGTCGCGCTGTCCGAATAGGTGCTTGTCCCCGCAGGGGCGCTGCCCTCGGTTGCCAGCGTTGTCACGCCGGTCATGGTCAGCACTAAGCTGACTGCCAGCACCAGAGAAAGCCAGCGTTGGGTTTTCAGGTGTCTCATTGTGTTTCCTCCTTGCTTTCTGCCTTTTTTTCAAAAATAGATTCCAATTTTATAGGGTCGAACGGTGGACTGGGAAAATCGCGGTTGATACCGTTTGCGGCGCTTTCCATTCATTTTGACTGCACGTTTTTTTACAAAGACGCTTTGTGTGGGGCCTCCCCAATCGATCAATGGGAGCCAGAACGCCGCCAGAGCCAAAAAATA
>CAZVAV010000245.1:0-3979 GCA_964625135.1 uncultured Oscillospiraceae bacterium
CAACTGGTGCCCCAACTGCAAGACCTCGATCTCGGACGCCGAGGTCGATTATCAGGAGAAGGCCGGCTCGTTCTGGCACATCCGCTATCCGCTGGCCGACGGCTCGGGCGATCTGATCGTCGCCACCACCCGTCCCGAGACGATGCTCGGCGACACCGGCCTTGCAATCAACCCGCAGGACGAGGAGCGGATTTCTCTCGTCGGCAAAAAGGCGATTCTTCCGCTGGTGAACCGGGAAATCCCGATCGTCGCGGACGACTATGTCGAGCTTGGCTTTGGCACCGGCGTGGTCAAGATGACGCCTGCCCACGACCCCAACGACTTTGAGGTCGGACAGCGCCAGGGGCTGGAGATCATCAACATCTTCAATGAGGACGGCACCGTCAACGAAAACGGCGGAAAATACGCCGGAATGGATCGCTTCGCATGCCGAAAGGCGATTGTCCGCGACCTTGAGGAGCAGGGCTATCTGATCAAGGTTGAGCCCTACAACCACAATGTCGGCTGCTGCCAGCGCTGCGGCACCATCGTCGAGCCCCGGCTTTCCACCCAGTGGTTTGTCGACATGAAGCCGCTGGCAGAGCCCGCGGTGAAGGCGGTCAAGGAGGATCAGACCCGCTTTGTCCCCGATCGGTTCGACCAGACCTATCTGCACTTCATGGAAAACATCCGTGACTGGTGCATCTCCCGCCAGCTCTGGTGGGGGCACGCCATTCCCGCGTGGTACTGCGACGACTGCGGCGCAATCACCGTTGCCCGCGAGGAGCCGAAGGCCTGCTGCAAGTGCGGCTCGGCACAGCTGCGCCGCGACGCCGATACGCTGGACACCTGGTTTTCCTCGGCGCTCTGGCCCTTCTCGACGCTGGGCTGGCCTGAGAAAACCCCCGAGCTCGACTATTTCTTCCCCACCGATGTGCTGGTCACCGGCTATGACATCATCTTCTTCTGGGTCGCCCGGATGATCTTCTCGTCGATCGAGCAGATGGGAGAGGTGCCGTTTTCGGACGTGCTGATCCACGGTCTGGTGCGCGACGCACAGGGCCGAAAGATGTCGAAAAGCCTCGGCAACGGCATCGACCCGCTCGAGGAGATTGAAAAGTACGGCGCCGACGCGCTGCGCCTGACCCTTGCCACCGGAAACTCCCCCGGCAACGACATGCGCTACTCCGACGAAAAGGTGAAGGCGAGCCGCAACTTCTGCAATAAAATTTGGAACGCCACCCGCTTCATCCTGATGAATGTCGGCGACGAGGAGGTGGAAAACGCCCTGCCCGAAGCCCTCACCACCCCGGACAAGTGGGTGCTCACCGGCTATAACCGTCTCGTCAAGGAGGTCACCGACAACATCGACCGGTATGAGCTGGGCATCGCGGTGCAGAAGCTCTACGACTTTATCTGGGACGTCTTCTGTGACTGGTATATCGAGCTTGCCAAGCCCCGTCTGAACGCGGGCGGCGAGGAGGCAAAAACCGCCCGTCAGGTGCTGGTCTATGTCCTGACCCGGACGCTGGCGTTGCTGCATCCGTTCATGCCGTTCATCACCGAGGAGATCTGGCAGACGCTGCCGCATGAGGGCGAGAGCCTGATGGTCTCGCAGTGGCCGCAGTTTGACCCGGCGCTCGATTTTGCAAAGGAAGCCGCCGACTTCGAGATGGTGATGGCTGCCATCAAGGCGATCCGCATCGCGCGAGCCAATGCCGATGTACCGCCGTCTCGCAAGGCGACCGTCTATCTCAAGAGCGCGCACGCCGAGCAGTTCCTTACCGCCGCGCCGTTCATCGAGCGGCTGGCCTTCGCCTCATCGGTCGTGGCGGTCGGTGAGAATTTTGCCATCGAGCACGCGGTGCATATCGTCACCGACGACGCGCAAATTCTGCTGCCGATGGATGAGCTGATCGACCGCGACAAGGAGCTGGCTCGTCTCAACAAGGAGCTGGCGTCCTGTGAAAAGGAGATCGCCGGGGTTTCCGGCCGTCTCGCGAACGAGGGCTTTGTCGCAAAGGCTCCGGCCAAGGTCATCGACGCAGAGCGCCAGAAGCTCGAGAAGGCGACCGAGCGGCTTCAGAAGATCAAGGAGAGCCTCGCCGCCTTGGGTGCTTGATGCGCTTAATTTTATTTCATTGAATTCAAAAGCGGTATCTGCAAGCCTGTTGCGGATGCCGCTTTTGTGCAATAAAATTTCCTTTTTATGGCACTGATTGGATATGAGAGGAATTTTTTTGCCGCGAAAGGAGCGTTGTTATGTCCAGACGAATCCTTTCGGACTGGAGTGCAACCCTTTGCGACGCTTCGGGCAATCCGCTGACCAACGACTTTTACCTTCTCCTCGCTGCCGACAGCCCCGCGCGGCGGCTGCGCGACTGGCTGCTGACCGAGGACGGGAGGGCGCTGCTGCAAGAGGAAAATTACGTCTGGGCGCGAAGCGGGCTGCCGGAGCAATCGGCCGGCGCGGGAAACCCCTTCGACGCTGCGCAGGGTGTTCCCATAATCGAAAAGCCCGCTACCGGCGAACAGCCGACGAGCGCGCCGCCGCTGGGTTAAGCTGTTTTTTCAGAAATCGCGAGGGGTCAAGCGAACTGCTCAACCCCTCGCGACGATTTTGTTTACTTTGCTTCAATGGGCAACGAATGCTCCGCCAAGAAAACCTCACACATCAGCGCTACGCCCAACCGAAGCCCATAGCCAAAGACATCCCTTTCTTCCAACATATCCGCCTGCGAACGGAGATTCTCCAGTGCTTCCAAGTGCTCGAGATTATCCGCCGACATGCTTTCGACCAAAAAACTCCGTTCCTGATCGATCTTCCGGTTGATCTGCAAAGACTGAGGGGATGGAACCACACGTCGTCCAAACGCAGTGATTCCGCCGTAAAACAGGCCGTCGATGATGCTTTCATTCATATTCATTTGTCCTTTCAAGGGCGTTTTTCTCATCGTTTCACACAACACTTGCAAGGACGCGCCGCACAGTGTATAATATTTATGCGAATCATCCTTTTGGATGTTGCGTGTTGTGGGAAGTGGCGTATTACTTTTGCCGGTGGCGCCACTTCCTTACATTTTTTCCAGGGCTTTAATCCCATCACGCAAACCCTGCGGACGTTTCGTTCCTTTTCGTTTACAATATTCGTCCAGAATTTTCAATTCGTCTCTGGTTAAACGAATATCTATACGGAAGTCTCTCGGGTTTTCTGAAATAGGCCGCCCCATCTTTTTGTTCGGCATACGCACCTCCTCTTTTTGCCGGTATCTATACAATAATATTTTAACGACAAAAAGTCAAGATCTAATTTAACGACAAAAACACGGCATGAGAAGCGCAGCGATTGCTCACTTCTCATGCCGTGGGTTTATTATATCGGTTTTGAGTTCGGCAGGGAACCCCTTGCTCTGTATTACTTCCGCCAGTCAAATTTTTATGCGTTCCAGCTTACATCGTCATCAGGGTCAGGCGATCTCCCTCGGCGGTGACGCTGATCAGCGAGGGCGGATTCTCCCCCGCATCAACGATCCGCTGGGTCAGGTCATCCTCAATCTCGCGCCGGATGACCCGGCGTACATCACGCGCCCCGGCCTTGCCGCCGCAGGCATGCTTTGCAATCAGAGACTGGGCGTTCTCGTCGTAGCCAAACTTAATGCCGCGGTTTTGCAGCGGCTGCTTGAACTCGTCGAGCATCAGCGCCGCGATTTTCTTGTAATCCGCCTCGGTGAGCGGCGAGAAGACCACCACCTCGTCGATTCGAGCCAGAAACTCCGGCCGCAAAAACTCGGAGAGCGCCTTCATCGCGCGCTCGCGGGATACCTCGGCGGCGGTTTTTTCAAATCCGATGGCTGTGCCCCTGATGTTCGAGCCCGCGTTGGAGGTCATGACAATGACGGTATTTTCAAACGAGACGGCACGTCCCTGCGCGTCGGTGATCCTGCCCTCATCGAGGATTTGAAGCAGGATGTTGAGCACGTCGGGGTGCGCCTTTTCAATC
>CAZVAV010000246.1:0-3911 GCA_964625135.1 uncultured Oscillospiraceae bacterium
CTGTTTCGCGGTGGGCGTCGGTGATTCCTTCGAGCACGGCAAGCTCCTGCGACGCGACGCCGCCGACAATGCCCAGAGTGGCTGCCACTTCAATTCCGCGCAGACCGCCGGAGTTAGGCACCACAACGCCTTTGACGTTTTTTACGATGTTACCGCTGCAGCTGATTTTGCAAGCTTCGGGCATAGCGCCCAAAACCTCCCGCGCCTTTGCACCCGCATAGGCGATTGCAATCGGCTCGGTGCATCCCAGTGCGACCTTGAGCTCCCCCTTGAGGATGTTGAGGTGGTTTAAGTACCGCTGTCTTTCCATCGAATCTTTCTCCTTATCGCAAATCGTACTAGACTGTTTTTTCTATGATAAAAGAAGCGAGGCAACCCATGAATTTTTTAAATCTGCAATATTTTCTGGTTTTGTCCGAGGAACTCAATTTTTCACGTTCTGCCAGTCGTCTCTACATTTCGCAGCAATCGCTCAGCGCACATATTCACAAGCTGGAGCTGAAATATGGGCTACAGCTCTTCTATCGTGATCCGCCCTTGCGGCTTACCGAGGCGGGAGAGGAATTTTTGAAAAGCGCACGTGCTATTTTAAATGAAAAAGAGCACTTAGAAAAGCTGCTGATCGATTTTCGGGACTTTAGACAGGGGAATATTACCATCGGCATCCCGATTTCCCGAGGCACCATTTTATTGCCCAAGGTGCTCACCGCGTTTTATCAGCAATTTCCGCAGGTTAAAATTCATTTGATTGAAGGAAACAGCAACGAAATTTCCAGTGCACTGATCAACGGAGAAACCGATCTGAATCTTGGCTTTCAAATTGAGGATTCCGACCGCGTTGTCTCCGAGCTGCTTTATGTTGAGACGACGAAAATCGTCGTGCCCAATGCAATTTTAGACAGGATGCCCAACAAGGAGGAAATCCTTTCCTGCACAGAGCCGCTTCCGCTGCGCACCTTCGCGAGCTGCCCCTTTGTAGGTCTGCATGAAAATACGCTGACGGGAAGCGAGCTGCAAACGACCGCCAAGGCCGATGAGTTTATGCCGGAAATCGTGATGGATACCGGCAATTTACTTACCATGCTGTCCCTCTGCTGTATGGGAATCGGCGTTTGCGTCTGCCCGAACAGCTTTTTGATCGACAAGGGCCCGCTCATCAGCCCAACCTTTTTGGAGCATGTTACCACCTTTTCGATGCAATCCAACCGCAAAGAAAAATGGATCGCGGTCGATCGTCTCAAAAACAAATACCTCTCACGGGCCGAAAAAGCCCTGATTCAGATTATCAAGGAAACCTACTCCGATATTTGACCCGGAGAAGCCGACCTGCGTTGTGCACTCAAACAATGCCAAACCCCTTGAATGGAATTCCGGTGACCGCAAAAATAAGATAGCAGCTTAACAATTTATATAACTTCATTATAAAGAACGGAAAGCGATGTTGTCTAACACTAAAACCACGATGGCATACAATTCTTTTCTTGTGGTTCTGTCAAGAGCTTTGCTGACGCAAATTGCAATAACAAATTGAACACTCTGCCAAAATAAAGTGACTTAGAGATGGCTTGTGAAAATTCGGTCGATCTGCGTATCGAATTGCTCCTCGGGAGTACGATAACTCAGTTGCTTTCTGGGGAGGGGGATAATCTCCTCCGTATTCCCTTGCGGAAAATTTCAGCGACTGGTATCATACCTTAGAAATGCCGTCCTCGCTTGGGGGTGGATTTTGTCCGCACGGCGCAAGAGCTGCTGACCGATGCGCTTCGAGCCGACTTAAAGAATTTACAGGGCTTTGCCTTCAAGTCCCACCCGACGATTGCGCTTTCGCAGGGTCGTTTGAATGCCTTGAGCAGCATCGTCAACGACCAGATCAAACGGATTCTTGGCCGCTAGCGAACAGGTGCCCCGGACGTCAAAATGATGTCCGGGGCACCTGTTTGCTATCGGGTTATCTCGGCCTTTTGTCAAACGCCGGATTAAACGCATAGAAGTTCTTCGCGTCAAGCTGCTCGGTTACCATGCGCAGCCCCTCGCCAAAGCGCTGGTAGTGAACAATTTCACGTTCGCGCAGGAAGGCGATCGGATCCCGCACATCGGGATCGTCTACAAGGCGCAGGATGTTGTCGTAGGTGGTTCTGGCCTTTTGCTCTGCTGCAAGATCCTCCGACAGATCGGTGATCGGATCCCCCTTCGACTGGATATAGGCCGCCGTAAAGGGGTCGCCCGCCGCCGAGGCCGGGTAGACACCAAGCGTATGATCCACATAATAGTTCTGGAAGCCCTGTGCCAAAATCTCCTCCGGCGTTAAATTGCGGGTAAGCTGATGCACAATCGCCGAGATCATCTCGAGATGAGCCAGCTCCTCGGTTCCGATATCGGTCAGCAGTCCCGCGACATGACGGTTGGTCATCGTATAGCGCTGCGAGAGATAGCGCAGCGACGCGCCAAGCTCCCCGTCCGGGCCGCCGTACTGGGTTAAAATAACCTGAGCGATCTTGGGGTTCGGGGTGGTGATTTTCACCGGGTATTGAAGCCGCTTCTCATAACTCCACATTGCCTATACCTCCCACGGCCAAGGGGTGTCTCCCCAGGTCCATCCGTTGGCCGGGTCGACGTCAGAAATGCGAACCGGTCCGATTTGCTCGCTGTAGGCCTTTCTGGCCTGGGCGTACTGCTCTTTCTTTTTGGCGAAGTAGCAAAGGGCGTTCTGATCGGTGGGGTGGGTGTCAAGATAAAGAATCAGGTCGGAGATGACAAAACCGGCCTGTGCAAGCTGCATTGCAGCCTGGCTGGTCAGCATGTCATGATTGCAGTTACAGTTCATCAGCAGACCCTCCCCGCGGCAAGAAACGGCAGGTCGAGCTCGGGGAAGATGGTTCCGCGGGCGAGAGCGACGGCCGGTTCATAGGTTTGCGACCAGCACTGCATCAGGACATAGGACATCGCAAGCGACATGTTGCAGAGGCAGGCCTCACGAGAGGTTTGTTCGGAGGGCATTTGGCATCCGCAGAGGGCGGGCTCGACGACAGCCGCCTGCGACTGCATGGGGCAGACCGCGGGCGTGGTCATGGCCGCCTGCGACTGCATGGAGCAGACCGGCTTGATCTGGCAGCCACAGATCGCGGCAAGATCCGGCATGAGCATCTCGGCTCTCGCCTGCGCCGGCGCGGCACAGCATGGGCAGCCCGCGGCGGTTTGGGGGCGATAAAAGTTCAATCGAAAAACTCCCTTCCTGGTATTAATGAAAGAAGGCGCGGTGACAGCGCTCTTAATGCAGTGTATGAGAGAAGAAGGGATTGTCGTGCCGAAGCCGAAGCTGTGGCTTGAATGGGTTTTGCCGTCTTTTTTCACGAAGGGACGGGATTTCCCGCTTTCCCCATGCCTTTTTTGCCTTGCCCGCCAAAAAGAACAAAATTGAAATCGCAGAAACAAATAGACGGCCACACTAAGAGTGAAGCCGTCTATTTGGGGTGAATCAAAAAATTTTGAAAGCCTAGTGCGTTCGCTGTTGGAGCACCCGGTCGGTGATCACGATTCTTCCGCCCTGCTCAACCGAAAGGTGGAGATAGCCGTTCTCGTCAATCCGGTAGGCAGAATGGAACCGCTGGTAGCGGTTTGTCACGGGGTCGTACCGATAAAACAGCAGCTGCTCGGGCTCCAGCCCCGTGAGATCGACCGCCAGCGCCGCGTCAATCGTGCCGCCGTAGGAGGACTCCTGCATCAGCCGGACTGTCCGCAGCGGATTGGAAAAATGCCGCGTAAAGATCAGCCGGGTCTGGGGGTCGTCGGGCAGCGCCCAGAGCCGCAGCGGGGCGGTAATCCGATTGGGATCGAGAGAAAGCCGCCCGAGCACCCGTCCGTTTTGGGTGGTGTCGGCGAGGATACGCGGGGTAATTGCAATCCCAGTGCTC